>JAAVGX010000001.1 GCA_014800065.1 Bacteroidales bacterium
TGATAGAGGCTGACACTCATCGGGGGCGCTGCCCCCTGGCCGTTAGGCCTTCCCCCGGAGGATCAAGGAGAATGAGAAATACTCATCCGAAGATTTTGCACTTCGATTTTGAATCTCCGGAAAAAAGCATCGGTACTATTGCAGTAACGATGCTTTTTTAAGAAAAGATAGAATCAGCCAATTTAAGTGGAGAGGCAATAAATTACTTATGACCTCAATATGTACAGGAATTTAATTGTTGCCTGCTCTCATCAACACCTCGATTAACCTTTCCTTCTCTCTAAGGAGTTGGTTAAGATGCTCAACTTCGAGTTGAAGACGGGCAGATTCTTCAGGAGTGTAGTCATCGAAGAACTGTCCTGCCGAAATTCCTAAGACCTTGGCAATTGATTCTAAGGTCATTGAATTGGTTGATCCACGGCGAATTGCACTTTGAATAGTGCTTTCGTCGCGACCAATACGCTGAGCGAGCTCGCGTATGGTCATTTTTTTTCGAGCACATATGTCACGAATAATGCCAAGATTGGCCATAAGAAACATATTTTAAAGTGATGTGGGAATATTCCCATGCAAAATTACAGTATGTTTTTTTAATTTCCAAATAAATAAGGAAATAAATACACTATACTATGTAATAAAAATACTATTTAAGGTATATAATGCTCTGTATTTGGTTGGGACATACTTACCTCCTATCTGAGAATCTACATAATTTATTTGTATGTTGAAATTTCGGTGTAATGTTTCCTGCTAACAATATCGCCGTTTACCTTAACTACTCCCTATATGCGTCATATACTTAATCAGGAGGAATTTTGAAAATTCCTCCTTGGTTGGTATCTTCTGGCAGTCTGAACCCTCGGTTTGCAATTTAAAACATTAAGATTCTCTAAATTCCTTTATGTTGTATCTAACTTCGCACAAAAAAAGCCCGCTCAAGCGAATTTGAGCGGGCTTTGATGCTTGTGAAGGCAGGTTAATTCAGTGCCTTGGTGAGGTTGTAATTGGCGAATTCGAGGTCGTTTACAGCCTTGGTGGCCAGGTTCTTGTCCATGCGGACTGCCTGACGCAGGTTCGTGTTCAACATCGATTCGTTGTTGGTGCGCGCACCCAGGATAGCCATCAGATAGTAGGTGGTAGCATCAGGAGTGTCGATTGCTGCAAGGGTAGATTTTGCCTTGGAGTAATCCTTGGTCAGAATCTGGGCCAGAGCTGCATTGTTGCTCTTGGTGTCGCCGAATGCGCGAACGGCTGCCGCTGCATCACCCTGCTTGAGGTAGTAAAGGCCCAGAGCACCGCCTAATTCATCTACACCGGCCGCTGAACCGAAGTACTGATTAGCCTTTGCATAGTTCTTGTTGAGAAGCTCAATAAGACCAAGGTTCATCTGAGGTTCGGGATTGTTACCCATCTTGGCTGCCTTTTCAAAGTTTGCCTTCGCGGAGGTATAATCTCCGGCAACATACTGAGTCATACCCAGGTCATTGAATGCACGGTAATCGTTGGGGTACAGCTGAGTGGCGGTACGGTAGGTCGCCATCTTGGAATTATTGTCGTCAGTGAGAGTAGCCGCATAAAGAAGTTCCTCTACACTGAGCTTGGACGGGTTGGATGCCAGCAGCGACAGGATTTCCGAGTCGCTCTTTCCGATTACGTCGATTGATGCGGTAATACGGCTGTAACGAAGTTTCGGAAGAATTTGGTCCGCAAGCTGCTCGAATACCGATGATAGATTACGGATTTCGCGTTCGCGCTGTTCGGGATCCTTGTACATCGAAAGTACCGACAGAATCAGATCCTTATCCTGAATATTGGATTGCTTGACGAGCTTCTGGAAGCCTTCCCAATCCTGTGCGGTAAACTGAGCGGTCAGCTCGCCGAACTCGGTGATTTTGTCCTTCTTAAGCTGCTTGTCAAGGTAAGTTTTAGTATTCTTTTCGCGGTCCTCGGCAAGACGTGTGTTGAGCTTAACACCACCATCAGGAGAGGCATATGAACTGATATTGATTTCCTGAAGCACGCGCGATGTATCCGCATTCGCTGCTATCATTTCGCGCTGAAGCTCCATCATTGCATCAGTGTTCAGCTGACCGGCACGGATATTGGCTTGGTTGATCAGGAACATAATGTCGGCGGCATACTTCTCATTGATGATACGCTGGAAAGCATCAGGTGCCAATGCCGGTGCAACGGTGGTGGCATCTGCAAAAGCTGCCGTTGAAATAACGCCGTTGGCAACCTTCACTGCAGGCAGAGCATAGGTCTTGTTGCCCTGAGTTACCGTGAAATTAAGCATCAGCTCGCTGCGATCCATCGCCGGCTGATATACGAAACTTACAGGGATAGTGGCTGTACCTCCGCGTTCGTAGGAAATTACCGGATTATTGCCGCGAACCTTCTCTCCCTGGAATGAATATGGCTGAGAAGATACCTGCTGACCTCCGAATACCAGAGTAGGTGTTACGGTCACGGTAGCGTTCTGACGGAAGAATTTGGCCGGAATATTGGCGCTCACGCGGGCCGGTACATTCTCCCCGACTACCTCCAGCGGATTGGGATTAGTTGTGAAGTACTCGGCGGCGAAGGGGCTCAGCTTCTTCCCGCAGGAGCTCAGCGTAAGAGCCATGCCAAAACCGAGAACATACAAAAGTTTACGATTCATAATGGTGTGTATAAGAGGATTTTTATTGTTTTCGAATCAATATGCAAAGATAAACAAAATCCGGCAAAATCCACTGACTCTAACTCACTTTTTCGTATTGGCCTATTGTGAAGTCTTTACGGCAGGAGGGAGAGGGTGGTTTTGAGTAATTCGTCCGTGGTGAGGGTGTGGGGAAGCCAGTTGATGTGGAAGCCGCGGCGCTCCATGCCGCGGAACCATGTCATCTGGCGCTTGGCGAATTGGTGGATTGCGATTTCCAGTGCCGCCTCCATCTCGGCGCGGGTGGTACGGCCAAGCAGATGCTCTGTCAGAAATTTGTACTCTAATCCGTAGTAAATAAGATCGTCCGGTGCTATTCCCGAATCAAGAAGCCGCTGCACCTCTTCAAGCATATTTTCACTGTCGAAGCGGCGGCGCAGCCGCTCGCTGATGAGTCGGCGACGCTCGTCGCGAGGCAAATCTATCCCCACAATAACTGCATCCAAAGGCTCCGGAGAGTTAGCCTGATCGGCTTCTTCCGGATGCTCGGCATAGTAAGTCTGAATTTCGATGGCGCGGATTGCACGGGCGGCGGTATCAACATCAGTGGTGTTATGCAAGCTTTTCATCGAAGCCAAAAGCTCCGTGAGCTCGCTCAGACTCTTTCCGCGAAGACTTTCTCGAAGGGGCTTGTTCTCCGGCACTTCCGGCAGGTTCATCCCTTTAAGCAAGGATTCTATGTACAGCCCCGTGCCTCCCACAACGATGGGCTGCTTTCCGCGGGCCCGTATGTCGGCAATGGCCGCACGGGCATCACGCAAATACTCGAAAAGGTTGTACTTGTATCCGGCGGGGGAGATGTCGATTAAGTGATACCGCACATCAGTCCCATAGTCGGCCAGGTCCTTGCCCGTGCCTACATCCATACCGCGGTAAATCTGCCGGGAATCGGCGCTGACTATTTCCCCGCCGATATGACGAGCCAATGCCACTCCACGGGCGGTCTTGCCGCAGGCCGTCGGACCAAGGATGACTATCAGTGGGCTTTCGGGAAGATGGAGGTGAATTTCAGCCATGCTTTGCGGAGGCGGAAGAAGGAGCGGTCCTGATTGAAGCGCGACACGAACACCCAGTGGTCGTCGTCATAATCAACGTTCCACTCGGGCAGGTCGCGGAGGCGGAAGGTGGGGCGATAGTGGCGGATGGGGTAGAGGCGCTTGCCTTCGCGGTCGTAGGTTTTCCAAGCCATGGTAATGGTGTGGATGCGGTAAAGTTCCTGCGCCAAAAGTGGCTCCAGTGCCCGTGTGTGGAGTGCCTGATCTATCATATAGGCCGTGAACCACATCTTGTCGGCTCCCAGAGTTTCGCGCTGCTCGGGGGTGAGGAACACAGCATAGTGGATTACATTGTTATCGGTGGCGAAGGTGGCGTTGGTGAACAGGTATTTAACAGACGGCTTAGCTATCCCGGACTGGTCGCTGAACATCACCGCTGCACGGTGATCGCCCAAATTGTCGGAGTAACCGATTGTGTCGCTGAAAGGCGTGTCCCACCGCCCGTTAGGCTGAAGTGCTACCATTAATTCATCACCGCTGAATACCAAGAAACGCACTCGCGTGGCTCGGGTATTCTCAGTTCGATGGCCATACATGCTGTCGTAGAGGTGTTCGATGGTGGCATAACGACCTCCAAGGAAGAACAGCGACAGAAGATAGGCTATCAAAGGCAGGACGTTGAAGATGAACAAGTCCTGCGGATTGAGGTTCACATTGATGTAGCGGGCAAAGTAGTACCAGTATTCGATAGCACCCAGCACCAGCGATATGGCCAACAATATCTGGAGTTGGTAGCGCGATTCGCGGAAGTAAATATGCACAATGGCTGTGTCGGGCGCATAGGCTTTGTGCCGTTCCTTGCACCGACGACAACGGGCACTCCGTTCGCCGAAAGCAAGCCGCTGGCCCCCCACAATCACTTGAACCGGGGTCATCACCAGACAGATGATGAAGGGAATATCGGCGTTGAAGGTTTCTACTCGGAATACCGTAGGAATTACGCGGTCGGTGTACAGCACAAGAATACCTATCATGATTATACCACTGATAGCCAACACTCTGCGGGTCACGATGAGGATGTGTGCGCAAGAGCCCAAAGCCATCCGACCTTTAGCGCGTGAGTAAGCCGTGAGCAGATATGCTTCGATGAGCAGGATGAAAGGAATGGTGATTCGGGGTAGGAAGAAGGCCAGAACCATAGGGAGCGTGAGAGCTCCGTAAGAAATTGCCCAGTTCCGCCACAGCGAACCTATCACTGCCCCGGGGGTGTGTGGCACTTGGCCATATGCGTTTCGTTCTTTCATTATCGGGTCAGTTTAGATTCAAAGAAGTCAAACATGCGTCCGTACACCACTGCGCGGGCGTTGCAACCGTTGATTGAGTGATTCATATTTGGGAACACAAACATGTCGCACCACATTCCGGCGCTCTGCAGAGTGGATACGTACTGCAGCGAGTTGGCAGGATGCACGTTGTCGTCGGCTGTCCCGTACATTATCAGCAGAGGGCATCCCAGATGGAGTGCGCGAAGTATGGCCGAGGAGTCGTTATATCCGCGCTCGTTCTGCTGGGGGGTGAGCATATAGCGCTCGGTGTAGATGGTGTCGTAGTAGCGCCAGTCAGTAACGGGAGCGACAGCCACGGCAGCTGCGTAGGGAGCACCATCGGCTGAGGCGCACATCAAGGTCTGATAGCCGCCATAGCTCCAGCCGTAGATGCCTATGCGTGAGCCGTCGACATAGGGTAGCGACGCGGCATAATTGGCGGCAGCTACCTGATCGATAGTCTCATAATGCCCCAACTGCTTGTAGACGCAGGTGCGGAAAGCTGTACCGCGTCCGGCAGTGCCTCGACCATCCACACAGATGATGATGTAGCCCTTGGAGGCATAGTACATTTCCCAGTCAAGACTCCAGCGATTGAGAACCTGCTGAGAGCCCGGTCCGCTGTACTGACTCATAATCACGGGGTAGGTTTGGCCGGTGCTGAAGTTGCGCGGTTTCACCATGTAGCCGTTAAGCTCAACACCCTCGGAGGTGGTGAAGGTGAAGAATTCTTTGTTTTGGAGCAGTGCGGAGGTGCGTGAAGCATAAGCCTTATTGTCCTGCAGCGTGCGGATGGATTTTCCGGCAGAAGTGCACAAAGTGATTACCGGAGGAGTGTTTATGTCGCTGAATGTGACAATCATATTCTTGCATCCGGGTGCGAAACGTGCGTTGGATGTGCCGTTTTTAGCGCTGATGGTTGAACGCACACCTTTGCGGTCGATACGCTCGATAGTGCGGTCCATAGGGGTAGGTGCCGCAAGCTGATAGTAGCGGTTGCCGGTGGCATCGGAGCCGTAGTACGCTGTAGCATCAACGCCTTCGGGAGTTATCACACCCATGCGCGCTCCTGTGTAGGAGTATTTGGCATAGCGGGTGAATCCGTCGGCAGAGGAGGGTAGCACAAATCCGTCTGCCTCAGGGGTGAGGTCTTCGTAAACTTCGGGTTCGATCCAAGCCTTGGAGTCCTCAACGTATACACTTTTTGTGACAGTGCTTTTTGGGTTGGCCACAAAGAGCTCGAAGTGATTCTGATCGCGGTTGAGAGTAGCCACCAGCAGTTGGGTTTCGGATGGCCCGTAGAGTATTCGCGGAATATAATATCCTGCGCCGGCGGGGAGTTCTACCTGTTTGGTTTTGCGAGTCTCGATGTCGTAGCTGTGTACGCTCACGGTGGAGTTGGTCGCTCCTGCCACCGGATATTTATAGCTGAGCATCCCCGGATATTGGGCATACTGTTCCATCGGATTGCAGGTGCCTTCGTACAGAGGAAGATTGTACAGAGGTACTTGCGATTCGTTGAATTTGATGTAGCACAAGGTGAGGTTGTCCGGTGCCCAGGCAAGGGTTGAGGTTATGTCGAACTCCTCTTCGTAGCTCCAGTCGGTAGCACCGTTGATGATGTTACCGTAAGCGCCGTCGGTAGTGGCAGCAACTTCGGTTTCATAGTCTAATTTTGCAACATACACATTGTTCTCAGCCACAAAAGCCACCATTCGCGAGTCAGGCGAGAACGAAGGCACCATTGTGCGGTCGAACTGCTTGGAAAGCGGCTTGAGCAGACGTGAGCGAACCTCATAGACGTACCACTTTGCGGTAGACGAACGGCGATAGACCATCTCCGACTCGCGGGCCACCAACACCTTGGACGCGTCGGGGCTGAGGATGAAGCGCTCGAAGTCGGGCAGAGTGGTCTCGCGGGTGTGATCCACGTCGAAAAGGGTAGCGGTTTCCTTGCCTGTGGCTATATCTACCAACACGAGCTTACGGCCGTCTTCGCTTCGGCGCACGTAGGAGGTGCCGTCGGGCATGAATGTGGCATCGCAGCCGGCCGGGAGATTCGCCGGTGCGCAGTAGGGCGACAGCTCAGAAATTGCGGCGCTTCGCATCGGCACTGCGGCTTCCACTGCCAGAGTGCAGGCAAATAGGATTAGGGCTATGAGTTTTTTAGACATTGTGCACGTTGTTTGTCTTAATTAATGTTTCGCAACCGAGTCGGATTAAAAGGTTTAGATGGTAATGAGCTTGGAAGGTTATATAAACTGGTGGATTTTCACAACTTATAAACCGGAAATTTCGCTACGGAAAGCGGCATTATAAACCTTCAAACATCAACTTTCGCCTGCGAAAATTGAATTAACTTGAAAAACGGAAATAGGGTGTGACCCGGTATAGGTTCCGGTCACCCCTATCTCTATGAATTGAAGCAGAATTTATTTCTGCTTTTCGATTTCAGCTTGAGCTTCAGCAGCCAGAGTGGGGTCAACCATAATGCGGCCGCAGTATTCGCAAACCACCACTTTCTTGCGAAGTTTCACTTCAATCTGGCGTTGAGGCGGAATTTTGTTGAAGCAACCGCCGCAGGCTTCGCGGTCAACAGTGACGATGCCCAGGCCGTTTTTGGCGTTTCGGCGGATACGCTTGAAGGCATTGAGTGTACGCTCGTCGATGAGAGTTTCAAGACCTTTGGCACGGATGGTGAGAGCTTCCTCTTCTGCACGGGTTTCGCTGATGAGCTTGTCCAGGTCGTCGCTCTTTTCCTGGCGAAGTTGCTCCTGAAGGGTGATTTTGGCCTTTGTTTCCTCGATTTCAGCCTGTTTGGCTTTGATTTCCTGGCTCAGGTCGCCTATCTGCTTGCGGCAGAGTTCGATTTCGAGTTCTTCGTTTTCGAGCTGCTCGGTGAGCTTTTCGTATTCGTGGTTGTTGCGCACTTCGTTGATTTGCTGACGATAGGTTTCCATCATCAGCTTCTTGTGCTCGATGGTGTTTTCCTTCAGAGCGCGTGCGTGGTTGAGCTCTCCGAGCTCACCTTCGTAGCGGTCTACGCGAGCGTACAGACCCTTGATGGTGTTGCCAAGGTCCTCCACTTCTTTGGGAAGCTCGCCGCGTACTTCGCGGATGCGGTCTTTTTCGGAAAGTATTGTCTGGAGTTCGTAGAGGGTCTTGAGGCGATCTTCTACTGAACGGTGTTCTTTGTTATCTGTTGCCATATTTTACAGGTATTTTACGGGGTTTGCGTCGCATTCCGCGTAGTCAACTGCAAAGTTACTAAATTTTTTTGAAAGAATATCATAAATGACATCTTTTGAGCATGTTTCACTCTCAAAATGTCCGATATCGAAGATTCCCATCCCTTCGCGATGGTCGGCGAAATCGTGGTAGCGGACATCGGCGGTGATATATGCATCGGCTCCGGCAGAGGCCGCTGTGCCGATAAATTCACCTCCGGAGCCACCGCAGAGCGCAATGATTCTCACGGGAGAATCCTCGCGGGCGGCCGCCATGTTGGCGCGGATGGCACCCGGGCCGAAAGCTTCGTGGAGCTTTGCCACAAGTGCGCCCATGGTGATTGGGGTGTCGAACTTGGCAAGCAGCCCCAAGCCGATAGCGGGGTCGGTGACGGTGTCTTCAGCCACATCGACGCTAATGCTTGATGCGTCGTCGAGTCCGCTGAGAGCTTCCAGCACCGGGGCGGCCGAGCCGTAGATTTGCGCGGTTACGCGTGTCAGCGGTGTATGGATAAGCTCAAAGGCAGGGATGGGGTCGTTGTCGCTCTCGAACTTCCAGCCTTCCACGTCGGCCTGTGTGCCGGTATATGCGGATGCCTTGGCCGGAGTGGCGGCATCCGAAAGGGTGGAATTGGAGGCCTGAGGCGCTTCGCCGGCATTGTGGTCGAAAAGGACAAGTCGAACCGAGTCAGCAGCTTCCCGAGGGCAGATCACGCTGATGGTGGAGCGCTTGATTTCGACCGGTGAAAGTACCCGAACCGGTTCTGCACCGAGCTTGCGGGCCATGGCGTAAGAGACGCCTCCACGGGTGCTGTCCAGCGCTGTGTGGGATGAGTACACAGCCACCCCGGAGCGAACTGCCTCGTAAGCCGTTTGCTCCGCGAGTGTGCGACCTGTCAGGCTTTTAAGACCCTTGAAGATGAGGGGATGATGCGAAATGACCAGATTTCGCCCTCGGCGCGCAGCCTCCCGGATAATTTCGGGTGTAACATCTACACACAGCAGTGCGCCGGTGCAGTCTGCACCTTCGGGGATCACTATCTGCAAGCCGGTGTTATCCCATTTTTCCTGAAGGGAGCGCGGAGCATAGGCTTCGAGAGCCGATATTATATAGCTGAGTTTCATTCGGCTACGGGAGGTACAACGGCAAGTTCAAGCTCGTCGAGTTGCTTTTGATCGATAGGTGCGGGTGCGTCAAGCATCACGTCGCGCCCACTGTTGTTTTTGGGGAATGCGATGCAGTCGCGGATAGAATCAAGGCCGGCAAAGAGCGATACCCAGCGGTCCAGACCGTAGGCCAGACCACCGTGAGGGGGTGCACCATATTTGAAGGCATTCATCAGGAAGCCAAACTGCTCCTGAGCCTTTTCGCGGGTGAAGCCAAGAATTTCGAACATCTTTTCCTGGAGCTCGGAATCGTGGATACGGATAGAACCGCCGCCAACCTCAACACCGTTGATAACCATGTCGTAGGCATCGGCGCGCACAGCTGCGGGGTCGGTATCCAGCATGGGAATGTCCTCGTCCTTGGGGTGGGTGAAGGGGTGGTGCATAGCCATAAGACGCTGCTCCTCATCGCTCCACTCAAACATGGGGAAGTCCACCACCCAAAGGCAGGCAAACTTATTCTTGTCGCGGAGTCCGAGCTGGCGGCCCATTTCAAGACGCAGCTCGCACAGCTGTTTGCGGGTCTTCATGGTGTCGTCGCCCGAGAGTATGAGAATGAGGTCGCCGGGTTGGGCGTTCATTGCTTTCTTGAGTTCCTGTAGCACTTCCTGTGAGTAGAATTTGTCCACAGAGCTTTTCACGCTGCCGTCGGCTTCCACACGGGCATACACCATGCCTTTGGCTCCGATTTGGGGGCGCTTCACGAAGTCAGTGAGCGCGTCGAGCTGCTTGCGGGTGTAGTGAGCGGCACCGGGTGCGCAGATACCGCCGATGTAGGTTGCATTGTCGAACACGCTGAAGCCATGACCTTTGAGTACATCCATCAGCTCTACGAACTTCATGCCGAAGCGGAGGTCAGGCTTGTCGGAGCCATAATACTTCATGGCATCGGCCCAGGGCATACGGATGAAGGGCTCGGTGATTTCAATACCGCGGATGGTCTTGAACAGGTGCTTGGCCATTCCTTCGAAAAGCTCAAGGACGTCGTTCTGTTCAATGAAGCTCATCTCGCAGTCAATCTGAGTGAATTCGGGCTGACGGTCAGCTCGAAGGTCCTCATCACGGAAACACTTCACAATCTGGAAGTAGCGGTCCATACCCGAAACCATCAGCAACTGCTTCAGAGTCTGAGGTGACTGGGGCAGTGCATAGAACTGGCCGGGATTCATGCGGGAGGGTACAACGAAGTCGCGAGCGCCTTCGGGAGTGGAGCCCACAAGCATAGGAGTCTCTATTTCGAGGAATCCTTTGCTGTCGAGGTAGCGGCGCACTTCCATGGTCATCTTGTGGCGCAGTTCGAGGTTGCGGCGCACAGGATTACGGCGCAGGTCCAGGTAGCGGTAGCGCATACGGATGTCATCGCCACCGTCGCTTTCGTCTTCGATAGTGAAGGGAGGCACTTCGGAGGGATTGAGAACTTTGAGCTCATCAGCAATGATTTCGATGTCTCCCGTGGGATTCTTCGGGTTCTTGGAGGTGCGCTCGGCCACCTTACCTTTCACCTGCACCACAAATTCGCGGCCCAGGTGATTGGCGGCCTCCGTCAGCTCGGGGTTATTTTCGATGTTGAACACCACTTGGGTGATACCGTAGCGGTCGCGGAGATCCACAAAAGTCATGCCGCCCATCTTGCGTGTACGCTGTACCCAGCCGGCCAGGGTCACTTCCTTGCCGGCGTCGCTCAGGCGGAGTTCTCCGCAGGTATTGGTTCTGAACATTATGATATGTCTTAAGGATTTACGTTTTATCTTAGCTTTGCACTTGGGACTTGCAAAGAACTTAATTATTTCCCACTGGGAGAGGTAGTGTTCACCTTGGGTTGCTTGGCAAGGCCGCGGTTGCGCAGAAGAGCGTCAACGCTGGGTTCGTGGCCGCGGAAGTTCACAAACAGTACCATAGGATCTTCCGAACCGCCCTTTTCGAGAACGTTTTCTTTGAACTTTCGTGCAGTTTCAGGATCGAAGATACCCTTTTCTTTGAAGAGCTCAAAACCATCGGTATCAAGCACTTCCGCCCACAGATAGGTATAGTAGCCCGAAGCGTAGCCGTCTGAGCCGAAGATGTGTTTGAAGTAGGGCGAACGGTAGCGGAAAGTCAGTTCGGCGGGCATGCCAAGCTGCTGAGCTACCTGCTTTTCGAAAGCGGCGATATCGATGTCGGAGTCTGCTTCGAGCTTGCCGTACTGAAGGTCAAGAAGGGCAGCGCCGGCAAGTTCGGTTGTGGCAAAGCCCTGATTGTGGGTAGAGGCTGCCTCTAATTTTGCTATGAGTTCATCGGGAATTACTTCGCCAGTCTTGTAATGCTTGGCGTAAACCTTGAGCAGTTCGGGTTCCATTGCCCAGTGCTCGTGAATCTGAGAGGGAAGCTCTACGAAGTCGCGGTCTACATTAGTGCCGGCCTGGCTCTTGAGACGAGCGCGTGAAAGCATTCCGTGGAGACCGTGGCCGAACTCGTGGAACATGGTTTCCACCTCATCGAGGGTGAGCAGTGCGGGGGTATCGCCCGAAGGACGGCTGAAGTTGCCTACATTATATATAATAGGACGGCTGGAGCTGTCGCCTTCCTGCCATGAACCTTTGAACTCGCTCATCCATGCACCCTGACGCTTCGATTCGCGGGGGAAGTAGTCGGTCATGAACACGGCCACATGCTCACCGGTAGCGGCGTCTGTCACATCGTAAACGGTCACTTCATCGTAGTACTTGGGTGCATCCGGCATTTCGGTGAATTTAACACCGTAAAGACGTTCAGCCATGGTGAAGATACCGTTGCGTACGCTGTCGAGGGCAAAGTACTGGCGAACCTGAGCTTCGTCCAGGTCGTACTTCTTCTGGCGTACCTTCTCGGCATAGTAATAGTAGTCGTAGGGGGCGATGGTGATTTGTGCGCCGGATTCATCGGCAACCGCCTGCATCTCAGCTACCTCTTCCTTTACTTTGGCAACGGCCGGACCCCAGATTTGCATGAGCAGGTTTTCAGCGTTGGCCACGTTCTTGGCCATAACGTTGTCGGTCATGTACTCACCGTAGTTCTTGAATCCAAGGAGGTGAGCCTTCTTGGTGCGAGCCTGGAGGATTTTGTTGATAACGGGGAGGTTGTTGTATTCACCATCGGAAGCGAGAGAGGTATACCCTTCGTACATCTGACGGCGAAGGTCGCGGTTGTCGGCATATTGCAGCAGCGGCAGGCGACTGGGAGCGTGCAGGGTGAACACCCAGTGTCCTTCGCCCAGGCCGCGCTTGGCTGCCTCGTCGGCTGCCTGAGCAACGCTCGATTCGGGCAGACCGCTCAGCATTGTTTCGTCGGTTACGTCGATGCTGAAGTTGTTGGTGGCGTTCAGCAGATTCTTGTTGAAGGTGAGGTACAGGTTCGAAAGCTCTGTGTTGAGGGCCTTCAGTTCCTCTTTCTGTTCAGCCGAAAGCAGAGCGCCGTTGCGTGCAAACTGCTTGTAGTAATTTTCGAGCAGACGCATCTGATCGGTAGCCAGTCCGAGAGAATCGCGGCTGTCGTAGAGAGTCTTGATGCGAGCAAATAAGCCATCGTTCATCGAAATCTCATCCGTGGCTTGGGTATATTTGGGGTAGAAAGTTTCGGCAATTTCCACCATTTCGGGGCTTGAATTGGATTCATCAAGCGCGAAGAACACGATAGCCACTTTTTCCAGAGTAGAACCGGATTTTTCCAGGGCCATGATTGTGTTGTCGAATGTAGGGGCTTCGGGATTATCCACGATGGCTTGAATTTCAGCCTGTTGCTGCTTGATTCCCTCTTCGAGCGCGGGCAGATAATGCTCGTAGGAAATTTCCTCGAAGGGAGGAATTTGGTAGGGCGTGGTGTAATCCGCCAGGAAAGGATTTTCCATTGTCTTGTTGTCCTTGCAGCCACCGCAGACTAAGCTCGCGGCCACCGCACCGATAATGAGTGTTCGTTTCATTTGTTGAGTATATACTTTTGCAAGCACAAAAATACTGCAAAAAATCTTTTTAAGCAATTTTCCTGTCCAAAATTTGCACAGAACAAAAAAAAGACTTAACTTTGCACCGCAAAGCAAGGGCAACCTTGCNTGAATAGGGTAAAACCTAATTAAAATTATGGTACCATGGCCGAGTGGTGAGGCACCGGTCTGCAAAACCGTTTACAGCAGTTCGATTCTGCTTGGTACCTCGAAGCGCCGTTCCATCAGGACNGGCGCTTTTTTCATACCCNNTCGCATTCTCGTCAAATTTACTTTGTCGCGTTTTTTTATTTTGGTGGGACAACCTTTTTGGTTATCTTTGCATTATTATTAATGTTATGCAAGGAATAATTATAAAAAATACAGGGTCATCGTATGTTGTTCGCACAGATAAGGGCGATGTTCCGGCGCGAGTGAAAGGAAATTTCCGCATCAAGAACATCCGCACCACCAANCCNGTGGCNGTNGGCGATGAGGTTACCCTCGGCGAACCCGGTCCCGATGGCGTTTGCTTCATCACCGGCGTGTCGGATCGCCGTAACTGCATCATCCGTCGAGCCTCNAATTTGAGCAAGGCCACAAGTATAATAGCCGCAAACATCGACCGCGCTATGTTGGTGGCCACTTTGGCACACCCCACTACTGCTTTTGCGTTCATCGATCGTTTTCTGGCTTCGGCCGAAGCCTACAACGTAGAGGCTGTGCTGGTGCTCAACAAGATAGATCTGCTCACCGAGGCAGAGGATAAGGAGTATCTGGAGGCCGTGCGCTATCTCTACAACTCTATTGGCTACGAAGTGATAGAGGTATCGGCCCGTACCGGTGAGGGCTTGGATGCACTGAAGGCTGCCTTGCGAGGCCGAACCACCCTCCTTTCAGGAAATAGCGGTGTGGGCAAAACCACGCTTATCAACGATTTAATTCCCGGTTTGGACCTGCGCACGGCTGAAATTTCCGAGGCTCACGACCAAGGAATGCACACCACAACTTTCTCGGAAATGTTCGCCCTGCCCGAAGGTGGATGGATTATCGACACTCCGGGCGTGCGTGGTTTTGGCGTAGTGGAATTCGACCGCCAGGAAGTGGATCATTATTTTCCCGAAATATTCAAAATAGCTCGAGATTGCCGCTATGGCGATTGCACTCACACCCACGAACCCGGATGCGCCGTGCGCCAAGCCGTGGAGGATAGTCAAATTTCACAATCGCGCTACGCCTCATATCTAAGCATCCTCGATGAAGTCGCCCAGTCAGGAAAGTANAGGTAATGTCTTAATTCTCAGTCCAAACCCCTACAAACTTTCCACTTTCCACTNTTAGCTTTAAACTCCTCTTCAGACTTCTTCCGTGAGGGAATAGTTGATGAAATCGTTGAGCGGCCGGAGCACGTTCAGCAGGTCGGCCATNCGTTCGGGCCAGTCTTCGTGTTTGAAGAAATCCATNCCCACNGGATGCCATTTGCCATACTCAGTGAGGCGCAGCAACTCTATTTCGGGATGGTCTTTGGGGTAGCCCTTGGGCGCGGTTTTGAGCTTGGGACCCGTCCAGTCGGGGTAGAGACGCTGCATCTCGGGATTGTCNATAATTTCGCGAAATTCTTCGATATTGTCNACAATAGCCTTNCGGAGCTTACGAAGATNAGGTCCCTCGGGGCACCATATACCGCCGTACACACCCGTTTCATCGATTCCGAAGTGAACGTAATAGCCCGCACCCTGATGGTGTCGACCACCGGGCCCGATGGCCGCAGAAAAGAATGTTTTTAAGGGAGTTTTGTCGTGTGAGAACCGAGTGTCGCGATAGATTCGGTACACGCAATCTTTGGCCTGCAGATTCTTCAGGCGGGGATCGCTCTCGGCNAGGCGGTTGATGATTCGTTGCAGGTCGGCCANCCAGAGCGCGCGGAAATGCTCATATTCAGCCTTGTGCTCGGCGAACCAAGCACGATTATTATTAGCAGCCAATCGGCCGAAAAATTCGTATAATTGAGGGATGTAGTTCAAGAGAGGGAGNNTTTNGAGGTAAATAAATCAATCAAAATTTGATAAAACAGGGAACAATCGAGATTATTCAGGCTCGGAGCCGAATATCACTTANCGTCCGGNACGTCTTCCCATTCNATGTCGGTNATTTGCTGCTCGTGGTATTCTGTAGTAGTGGTGGAGCCATCGATGTGCTCAGTGGTTTCGGTTACATCGATTTCCGTAAAGGCCACATATTCACCCACATTCGGATCAATTTTTTTCTTTTTTACAGGTGTTTCAGCTTGATGGGTGCGGTCGTAGTTCTGCTGCTGGCGGCCATAGGCTTTGTTGGCGCGTTTATTCATCTCCCCGATGGGGTCGCGCATAAACTTATGGATTTTATAGCCGTTCCAGAACACCTTGGCCATAATCCACAGGCCGCGGAGCACATAGTAAATAATGACTGCAATAAATACAGTNAAGAGAAATCTGAACATAATTAAAATAAGGAAAGTGAAGCCGGCTGCTTAGATGCGGTGTTGGCGCAGCAGGCTCATCAGNACATAGAGTACCACGGTCCAAACCAGTCCGGACAGGCCGTAGATAACTACGAAAAGAATAGCGGCAACCACGATAACGTAGCGNATGAAGTTNTCGTGGAAGTCGAAGTTCTTGAATTTGAGNGAGAATAACTTGAATTTTGCCACCATTGCCAGGGATACCAGCACAATGAGAATCACCATNATGGCAGTTCCGGGATANCCGTAGGATGTAATCCAGCCGTACATACCGATCCAGAAGATGGCATTGGCGGGNATNGGNAGACCGCGGAAATATGTGGCTTGNTCGGTGTCGATGTTGAATTTGGCCAGGCGGAGAGCACCGCACACGGGAATCAAAAAGGCCGCCCAGCAGAGCCAGGGGTGCACCGAATATGTCAGCATCACGTTCAGCATCAGCATAGCCGGGGCAATGCCGAAGCTCACCATATCGCTGAGCGAGTCCAGATCGGCACCGATGGGTGAAAAGGCCTTGAGGAGGCGGGCGGAAGCTCCATCAAGGAAGTCGAACACTGTGGCCGCTCCTATGGCTATCATAGCCCANGAAGCCCCGCTTAAAGCNCCGAACTGCTCGGAATAGTGAAAGGCCATGAAAATGGCCACGCAACCCGACAGCAGGTTGCAGCAGGTGAGTGTATTGGGAACTACGGATACTAATTTGCGCAGCATTTTATTTATTGGGATGCAGGCGTCCGACTTCGGTCATTCCTCCTACGGTCGTATCGCCGATTTTGACGAAGATTTCGGTACCCAGCGGCAGATATAAGTCCACACGCGAACCGAATTTGATGAAGCCCATGTGCTGCTGGATGTTGGCCTCTTCGCCGGGCTGAGCATAGGTGACGATTCGTCGGGCCATGGCTCCGGCAACCTGGCGCATCAGCACAAGNTGACCNTCCGGAGTGCGAATCACAACTGTGGAACGCTCGTTTTCAGTGCTGCTCTTGGGCAGATAGGCGGCCATGAAACGACCCTTGTGATGACGCGTGTAAACCACCTCGCCATCTACCGGGAACCAGTTGGCATGNACATTGAGTACGCTCATGAACACCGAGAGCTGGATGCACCGGCAGTGCAGATATTCGTCCTCGAATGTTTCTTCGAGGGCTACGACTTTGCCGTCGGCGGCTGAGACAACCACGTTCTCCGAGTCNCCTTCAAACACTCGATGGGGGGAGCGGAAGAAGTTCACCACGAAAAAATAGAAGATGGCGCTTATGGCCGTAACNATCGCAGGCCATATTTCCGGTCGGACCCATATCCATAGGGGTACGTTGATAACCAACAAGATAGCGGCCAGAACAACTAATATGTCCGTGCCTTCGTGGTGAATTTTTATCTTGATCTTCTTCATACTGTCGGTTTATCGGCGCAAATATACCAAAATTTCCTCGTCCAACCAAAAATTTATTCAACTTTCGCCTTTACNCGATTANGTTNGTACGGGTTGTTGNTGTATNGNNGNNCNTTATNCCGTGAAATGCATGCTTGCAATTTTTGTTGCGGATTTACGGGAATATTTGTATTTTCGCGTAGTGTTTTTAACAGAANAAGATGAATGTNAGTATNGAACGGACCGCCGATGGGTCTGTGACACTGTTTCGCGAGGATTTGGATGAGCATTACCATTCCGTCAAAGGTGCGAATGCCGAAAGTGCCCATGTGTATGTCGACCTTGGCTGGCGCCAAGCAGCCACCGGGCGCANGGAGTTGCGTGTATTCGAGGTGGGATTCGGAACCGGACTNAATGCCGCTCTCACGGCTATGGCNGCGGNGCAGNGNGAGGTGCCNACTCATTATTTCAGTGCCGAACTGTTCCCCCTTCCGCCCGAAACCGCCAATGCTTTTGCGGNTCAACAANCGCAGCAACTGNGCAGCTTAATTGAAGCCGTTAGTGCTGCCGAATGGGATNCNGCGGTGGCTATATCCGACTTTTTTACCCTTCAAAAACTACACGCCGATTTCCTGACAATGGAATTGCCGCAGAATATCGACGTGGTTTACTTTGATGCTTTTGCCCCGGAGAAGCAGCCGGAGATGTGGAGCGAAGCGCTGTTTCGAAAAATCTATGAGGCCATGACTGCCGGAGGAGTCCTCACAACCTACTGCGCCAAGGGCGCTATCCGCCGAATGCTCAGGGATATAGGCTTCGAGGTGGAACGCCTTGCAGGTCCGGCCAACGGNAAGCGCGAGGTGCTCAGAGCCACCAAATTATAGNGTTCGCCCCTCGTAGGTGCTCAACCGGTTGCGCCACTCGTCGCTGATGGGGAAGGTGCGTCCTAACGAAGGATCGAAATTAACCATCACGGTGTGGGCTATGCACTTCACCTCGCCGGTATTTTTCTCTATCACGCGCTGGTCGAGAATTAGTGAGCTGCGCGATATGGAGGCAACTGCTGTGAGTACCTCTATGTTATCGTTGATAAATGTAGGGGCAATGAAGTCAACATCGATGTGCGCTACAACCAGACCGATTTTGCTCCAGTCATACCGGTCGCCGGTGAACTGCTTGAAATAGTTCACTTTAGCCAGATCCATAAACTGAAAATACATCGCATTGTTCAGGTGTCCCAGCAGGTCGATGTCGTTGAAACGAATCTGGATGGGCTGGTGGTGATGATATTCGTAATCGGGTTGGGGTACTTTTTCGTTCATTTCTTAGTCAGGGGTTTAGTGTTCGGTTAGTGTATGATCACAGCATCGATAACATCGTCGCCGACAGCTTCATTAAGCGATTTCACCAAGACGTCGCGCATGAAGGACAGTTGTTCTTTGATGGGAGCCGACACTATGTAGACGTGGAAAGTGCGGTCTTTGACGAAACGCTTGCCGGTGAATGAATTGATATACCCACCTACCACGCGTGGCCACACGGCTTCGATGGAGGCCTGCTGTAACTTTGAGCGCATGCCCGTGGCCTCAATCATTTCATTGAGCACGTCTTCAAAGATAACGGGGTCGGTGCGTTTCATACTTGAGTGAAAGTCCCATCCAACACCATCCAGAGTTTGGCCTTGCCTTTGATGTCGGCCACGATTTCGTCCAGATGCTTGCGGTTGGTGTCGGTGATGAATATTTGACCGAAGGTGTCGGAATTGCTCACCAGAGCCATGATGCGACTCACACGCCCGGCGTCCAGTTTGTCGAAAATGTCGTCCAGCAGCAGCATTGGCTGCATTCCCAAGGCTTTGCGCAGAAGTTCGTACTGAGCAAAGCGAAGTGCCGACGTGAAGGTCTTGGTCTGTCCCTGCGAAGCTGTGCGTCGCAGATTCATTCCGTCGAGAGTAAACTCGATTTCGTCGCGATGCGGGCCGGAGGCAGTGTAGCCTAAAGCGATGTCGCGCCCGCGCAGGCGAGCCAGATGTGCAGCCAGTCCTCCCTCGCTCTCGTAATCGGCCGAGCGGTAGATGAGTGCCGGAGTTTCGTCGCAATTCGCAATTTCCCGGTAGTAGGGGAGCATCATGTCGCGGAGCTGAGCCACAACCTCGGCACGACGGGCATAGATATAAGCGGCGGCCATTTCAAGCTGAATCTCAAGGGCTTCATATAGGCTCGGAGGTTGGGGTGTTTCCGATTTCAACAGAGCGTTGCGCTGGGCAAGTGCTGCATTATATTTAATGAGTGTTTCAAGGTATCGCGCGTCGCTTTGCGAAATGATAGCGTCGATGAACCTGCGCCGGTCGGCCGGCTCGCCGGTAACCAGGTCCATATCAGCAGGCGAGACCATCACCAGGGGGAAGGCGCCGATGTGCTCGGTGAGACGCGCGTAAGGTTTGCCCGAACGCTTGAACACTTTGCGTCGACCCGGCTGTAGTGAGGCTTGAACATCCTCAGTGATGCCTCGTCGCTCATACTCACCCTTTAGCATGGCGAAGTCCTCGCCCCGGCGGATGAGCATCGGGTCCTGAGCGCCACCGAAGCTCTTGCAGAAGCTCAGGAAGTAGATGGCGTCCAGGAGATTGCTCTTGCCCATGCCGTTGTCGCCCAAAAAACAGTTGATTTTGGGCGACAACTCGAGCGAGGCCTCGCTGATGTTCTTGAAATTGGTGAGTGTGAGGTGAGTAAGTAGCAAAATCTTGAAGAATTTTATTTGCTGAATGCCTGATTGAAGAACCAGAGCTGGTAGGGTATTGCATTTTCCCAATAGGCGCGGGTGTGGTTGCCGGGACGAGAGATATAATCGTGGTTCACACCGGCTTTAAGGAGCTCTTCGTGGAACTCATTGTTGACGCCTGCAAAGAAATCGTCAACACCGCAGTCAAAGATTATGTTGTAGTTACCTTCCTTAAGCTGAGGAATATAGGTGATGGCGGTATGGTCTTTCCAAGTCTGCTCATTTCCCTCGTATTTGCCGATGAGATTTGAAATTTTCCAACGGTTGGCAAAGGGAAGGATATTAAGTCCGCCGCTGGTGGAGCCAAGGTTGCCGAAGAGCTGAGGATGACGTGCGCCGAGGTACATAGCGCCGTGTCCGCCCATACTCAGGCCGGTGATTGCACGCTTGCTGCGGTCGTTGATGGTAGGATATTTCTTATCGATGGTAGGCACGAGCACCTTGGTGATGAACGATTCCATTTCCATGCCGGGAGTATCCCAGTACCAGGAATCCATGCCCGAAGGCATCACCATAATCATGCCGTAGAGGTCGGCGAAATTACCCAAATCCTTGTTCACCACGCCCCATGCGCGGTAGTCGCCGCCGTAGCCGTTGAGCAGATACACGGTGGGAGCGGGATCGGCGGCCGAAGCCTGGTCGGGTACAATAACGGTAACCTTCATGTCCTCCGGAAGGTAGTTGGAGGCCACCGAGATGGTGTCGGTGCGGAATGCTGAGGCTCCAAAAGCCACAGCCAGCATCATGAGTGCGATGATGTGTTTCATTTTTGTTGAATTGCTGAAGTAGTTGGTTATAGATTTTCAGGTCGATATATTACTGTTATCGGCTTTGTGTTGGCAAGCATTGTGCGGGCGAATGTTTCAACCTGCTGCGGTGTGAGGCTGCGCCGGTCGGCTATGGTGCGGTTGATGTCCTGCCCGTGGTATTCACACATGGCCAGTTGCAGGGCGCGTTCCAGATAGCGGGTATTGGCAAATCGGAAGTTCGCTTCGAAGCGATTTTGAACTCGTTCGAACTCGTACTCGCTCAGGTTACCCGGTTCTCCAACGCGGGTCATCTCGCTCACAATAAGGTCAATAGCTTGATCTATTGTAGCATCCTCATTATTGGTCAGAGAGGCCTGCACCATCAGAATACCCGGATGCTCCGAGCCCATGACGGATGCATCGACGGAGTTGAAAATACCCTGGCCCTTTCCGTAGATGAGATTGCGGGAGAATCGACAGGAGCGCCCAAGACTGAGCACGTCGGTCAGTGCGTCGGCCAGATAAAAGTTGGTGGTGCCGTAGGGATCCATTGGCCACGCCATTACAATCACCGGCACGGGTACCTTACCGTAAGCTGTGTGCGTGATGCCCCCGGTGTTGAAGCAGTCGTCCGGAAGCTGACGCTGCGCAATTTCGCGCCGTGGCACATCGGCAAACCATTTTTCCACAAGTCGGCAGGTGGTATCGAAGTCGATGTTGCCCGATATGGAAAGGATGGCGTTGTTGGGTGCGTAGTGGCTGTAGAACCAATGCTTCACATCGTCCATGGTCACACGTTCGATATGACTGATTTCCTTGCCGATGGTTGGCCAGGAGTAGGGATGATCGCTTCGGTAAACAAGCCGGCGGAGGATATGGCTCAGGTCGCCGTAGGGGCGGTCGAGATGCGTTTGCTTGAATTCCTCGATTACCACACCCTTTTGTACCTCAAGACTTTTGGGCTTGAAGTCCAGCGCAAGCATACGGTCCGATTCCAGATAAAGTGCCGTTTCGATATTCTGAGCGGGCAGCGTGTCGTAGAAGTTGGTGAAGTCGTTGGAAGTCCATGCATTGGATTTTCCACCGGCATCTTCCAGCACATTGTCGAACGAGTCAACATGCTCCGACCCTCCGAACATCAGATGCTCGAACAGGTGAGCCATGCCCGACAGTTGAGGCGACTCATCGCGAGCTCCGACATTGTAGAGCAGGTTCACAGCCACCATCGCCGTGGTGGAATCGGGGCTGTGAACCACTCGCAGGCCGTTGGGCAAAGTGAAGCGATTAACCGGAATTTTGTCGGCCTCCATTTACTCGTTAGGCAGTACCTTCATCGAGATGATGCGAACGTCTTCCTTGGGACGGTCAGCACCATCGGTTTCCACTTTCTCGATTTTATCTATGGTGTCCATGCCTTCAATCACTTCGCCGAACACGGTGTAGTCGCCATCCAGGTGAGGGGCGCCACCCACGGAGGTGTAGGCATCGCGCATTTCTGGGGTCACCATAAGGGGAGCGTTCGAGGCCGCTTCCACCTCAGTCTGGGCAATGAGGTTCTGACGCAGAGTTTCCAGACCGGCACTGTCGCCCGAGCGCTGCATGGCCATGATGCTGTCGCGATGGCTCTGAGCCAGGCGGTTGAAAATTTGCTGGCGTGCGCGGGTTTGCAGCATTGCGTCGATCTGCTCGATTTCCTGAGGAGAGGACTTGCGGCCTGTCACGATATAGAACTGAGAGCCGGAGCTCTTCTTTTCGGGGTTAACCTGATCGCCCTGGCGAGCGGCGGCCAATGCACCACGCTTGTGGAAATGCTTGGGGAATACGATTTCGGCATCGATTTTATAGTCCGGGCCACCCATTCCGAGGCGTTGACCCGCAGTAGCCGTGCGAGAATCAGGGTCGCCGGCCTGAATCATGAATTCGTTGATTACACGGTGGAAGAGAGTACCATCGTAGTAGCCTTCTTCGGCCAGTTTCACGAAGTTATCGCGATGTTTGGGGGTATCCCCGTAGAGGAGAACGGTGAAATTGCCGGCAGTGGTTTCAACGGCAATTTTCACGGAGTTGGTATCGGGTTCCATAATTACAGTTTGTGTTTCAATAGAGTCAGTCATGTTAGATGTGCTTTCGGCATCGGTGCCGGCAGCCCGGCACCCTGTCAGGGCACAGAGTGTCAACGCCAGCATAGTAGCAAAGGTTCGTACGGTGCTCATATAAAGAGATGAGAGGTTGAAAAATGTCGATTTTTTGAGATTAATCCTGATTAACCCTAATCAAATGATATTGGTAGGGTAGAGGCGCTTGTAGATGCGGCGGAAGTTGTCGTCGCTGGCGCTCAGGGCTGCCGCACGTTCGCGGTAGTCCGCCCCGTAGAGACCCTGCATCAGGTCTGGGAGATAGCGGTGCTCGCGGTCGCGGTCGATGGCCGCTGCCACCAGGCGCTTGATGGGCTCTTCGAAGCCGTCGTGGTCGATGGCGTGAAGATACCGCGCAGCACTGGCCAGAAATTGACCCGAGAGGTCCACCGTATTCATATTCTCGATGAGGAAATCCAGCACCTCCGGCTCGCATTCGCCGATGTGGTTGGCAAGATACTCGTAAGTGAGCAACCCGTCGGGGTCGGATTTCAGATGCTTTATATCTTGGTCGGTCATGACTGTTCTGTTTATTCCATTAGTTTGCGATAGCGACGACGGGGCAGTTCTTTACCGCCGTTGAGACGTTTCTTGTGCTCCTCATAGTCCGAGTACGAACCTTCGAAGAACACCACTTCTCCGTCGCCTTCAAAAGAAAGGATATGTGTGCAGATGCGGTCGAGGAACCAGCGGTCGTGGCTCACCACAACGGCGCAACCGGCGAAGTCCTCAAGGCCTTCCTCCAGGGCGCGCAGTGTGTTCACGTCGATATCGTTGGTAGGTTCGTCCAGCAGCAGCACGTTGCCTTCTTCTTTGAGCGCCATGGCCAGATGGAGACGGTTACGCTCACCGCCCGAGAGTACGCCGATCTTCTTTTCCTGGTCGGCTCCCGTGAAGTTGAAGCGCGACAGATAAGCGCGGGCATTTACATCGCGCCCGCCCATTCTGAACGACTCAACACCTTGCGAAATTACCTCGTACACGCTCTTTTCGGGCAGAAGGTCGTGGTGAGTCTGGTCCACATAGGCCACCTTGACGGTTTCGCCCACTTCAAAGGCACCGTTATCGGGAGCTTCCTGGCCCATAATGAGGCGGAACAAAGTCGTCTTGCCGGCACCGTTGGGACCGATTACGCCCACAATGCCGTTGGGAGGCAGGGAGAAAGAAAGATCCGAGAAGAGGGTCTTTTTGCCGAATGCCTTTGCCAGATGCGATGCTTCAATGACCTTATTACCCAATCGCGGACCGTTGGGAATGAAGATTTCGAGGCGTTCCTCGCGCTGCTTCTGGTCCTCGTTGAGCAACTTATCGTAAGAATTGAGACGAGCCTTACCCTTGGCCTGACGAGCCTTGGGTGCCATACGCACCCATTCGAGCTCGCGTTCGAGGGTCTTGCGGCGCTTCGAAGCCTGCTTTTCTTCCTGAGCCATGCGCTTGGTCTTTTGGTCAAGCCACGAAGAGTAGTTGCCCTTCCAGGGAATACCTTCACCGCGGTCGAGCTCCAGAATCCAACCCGCCACATGGTCGAGGAAGTAGCGGTCGTGGGTGATGGCGATTACTGTGCCGGGGTACTGCTGAAGGTGTTGCTCCAGCCAGTCGATACTTTCCGCATCCAGGTGGTTGGTAGGTTCGTCCAGCAGCAGCACGTCGGGCTGTTGGAGCAGCAGGCGGCACAGCGCCACGCGGCGGCGTTCACCTCCCGAGAGGGTAGCGATCTTCTGGTCGTCCGGCGGGCACTGCAGAGCATCCATAGCGCGTTCGAGCTTCTAATCGATATTCCAGGCATCGGCGGCATCGAGCTTATCCTGCAGTTCGGCCTGGCGGGAAATCAGAGCGTCCATCTTGTCGGGATCCTCGAGCACATCGGGGTCGCCGAAGGCTGCGTTGACGGCATCAAACTCCGCCAGCAGGTCCATGATAGGCTGAACACCCTCGCGAACAACTTCGATCACAGTCTTATCGGCATCAAGCTGAGGCTCCTGTTCCAGATAGCCCACCGAATAGCCCGGTGAGAACACAACCTCGCCCTGATAATCCTTGTCGATGCCGGCAATGATTTTCAGAAGCGAAGATTTACCCGAGCCATTAAGACCGATAATACCGATCTTGGCACCGTAGAAGAAAGAGAGATAAATATTTTTAAGTACCTGCTTCTGAGGAGGATATATCTTCGATACTCCCACCATCGAGAAGATAACTTTTTTGTCGTCTGCCATAATAATAAAAATTAGGTTTAATCACGATAAGTTCCGATTAATCGGGCTTTATCATCAGAAAATCAAATTTACTTGCGTCGCGGAGCTGTGCGATAAGGATAATCCGGTGCGATACGACCGTTGGCAATAGCGGAGAGCTTGTTCTTGATGAGCTGCTTGCGGATACCGGAGATGTGGTCGGTGAATACCTTCCCCTCAAGATGGTCGCATTCGTGCTGCACAATACGGGCAAGGAATCCGGAGATTTCCTCATCGTGCTTCTCGCCGTTCTCATCCGTCCAGCGCAGGCGTATATGTTCCACGCGCTTAACGTCCTCGCTTATGCCCGGCAAGCTCAGGCACCCTTCAGGGCGCGAAACCGGCTCGCCGTCCAGAATTTCCAGCTCGGGGTTGATCAGCGTCATCTTGGCACCGGCACACTCGGGGAACACATCGCCCACGGGGCTGCCGTCGATTACCACAAGGCGCAGGCTCTTGCCAATCTGAGGAGCCGCAAGCCCCACACCTTCCGATTCGTACATGGCATCGTACATTGCCGCTACCAATTCTTTGAGGCCCTCCATATCGGCGGGCACGTCTTCGGCCTTGGCGCGAAGCACCGGATGGCCATACAGATATACAGGTAATTTCATATTCTTATTCAGTTGGGGTTATATTCGCGGCTGGATAGATACCCGTTGAGTATTATCGCCGCAGATATTTCATCGACCAACGCCTTGTCGCGGCGTGCCATCTTGCCCAAGCCTCCATCGAGCATGGCCCGGTGTGCAAGCACGGAAGTGAAGCGCTCGTCGAAGAACACTATTTCAACATCGGGGATTGCGGCGCGCAGACGCTGAATGGCCGGGCGAAGGAAACGCTGCGACTCCGACGGATTCCCGTGCATATCGCGCGGTTCGCCCACGATGATACGGTCTACCGGCTCACGGCTCATATAATCCTTGATGAAATCATTCAGCGATGATGTCGGCACCGTGGTCAACCCGTTGGCCACTATGCGCAGCGAATCCGTCACGGCTATGCCGCAACGCTTTCGTCCGAAGTCTATGGCCAGCAATCGTCCCATAATCGTGCAAAGATACAATTTTTTTTTCAATTTACGTCACCATCACCCCGGTTTTATTGAAGGTGCCGAGGGGCTTTATCTGCAAGATATTTGCGTGCGCGACGGGCCCAGGTCGAATCCGTGGCACACGATTCATTTTCCAGAATACTCATCAGCTGGTGGAAACAGATGGCACCAGCAAGGGTACGCACGGCATCGAAGTGCTCGATGTAAGCCCCCAGGATGTACTCCTGCATCAGTGCCGCCACAGTGAAGGCCACGAATATGCGCACAAGAGTGGCAAGCACCCCGCGGAACTTGTGCGAGCTCAGTCGACCGTCAGCCGGAAGGCCACGCCGACGAAGACGGCGCCCAAGGTTGAACGCCGTCACAAAGTCGATCAGCACCAGCAACACGCAGATGCCGATGTAAGGAAGCAGGGGGCCGTAGAAGCCCACCAGAAGGGCACACATGGAGGTGCCGATGGTCTTGATAAAGGTTGTGTAATTCATATGGTTATTGTGTTTTTTAAGGTTTATGAGTTTATTGAGTTTAAGAGGTTTATCATACTGATTTGAGTGTGGATGTAACTCGAAATCATCCGATTTTTAGGTGAGATGTTAGGTAATCTAAACTTTTTTATCTACTTTTACGTTATAAAACTACCTCATCACGTCTTTTATTTATATTCTGACCATTATGCGCAAATTCTCAGTCCCCGCGGCTGTCCGAAATAATCCGCGACGCTCCTATTTCATATCAGGTATAGTTATTGCTATTATCCTAATTATAATATTGTTATGCTGGATTTTCCGTAGCAAGCCCGCTCCTGCGCCACTCCCTGTGGTAGAAGTGCAGAAAGTGGAACCGGCTCAGGTGAACGTCTACGGCCAGTATGCCGGGCGAATCCGCGCCCAACAGTTTGTGGAAGTGCGAGCCCGTGTGGAAGGATACCTCGAAAGCATTCTTTTTGAAGAAGGTACCCAGATTAAAAAAGGACAGACCCTTTTCCGAATAGACAGCAAGGTCTACGCCGCCCGCGCCGAAAAAGCCCGTGCCCAACTGAAAAAGGCCCAGGCAAACGCACTCAAGGCCGAGCGCGACCTGGCTCGAATCCGACCCCTCTTCGAACAGAATGCAGCCAGCCAGCTGGACCTCGACAACGCTATCGCTGCCTACGAGAACGCGAAGGCCGAGGAATCTGTCGCACAAGCCGACCTCGTCCAGGCCGAGCTCACTCTGAGCTACTGCAATGTGGCCAGCCCGATATCCGGATACATCTCCGAACGTAGCGCCGACATCGGAACACTCGTCGGAACAGGCGGACAGTCCTTGCTCGCAACTGTGGTCAAGAGCGACACCGTGCTCGTCGACTTCTCTATGACCGCTCTCGACTACCTCAACAGCAAAAACCGAAACGTCAATTTAGGACAGAAAGACAACGATAACAAGTGGGATGCCTACGTCACAGTCACCCTGGCCGACGGCTCCGTTTACCCTCACGAAGGACTTGTCGACTTCGCCTCACCTCAGGTCGACCCCACCACCGGTACATTCAGCGTGCGTGCTGAGATGCCAAACCCCGATCACACACTCCTGCCCGGAGAGTTCACTCGAGTGAAAGTGCTCATGGACGTTCGTACCGACGCCATTCAAGTCCCGTCGAAAGCCCTCGAAATCGAAAAAGGCGCCGTATATGTATATGTGGTCCGCCCCGACAGCGTCGTTGAACGACGATTTGTCGAAACAGGTCCCGAGCAAAACAACAGCACCATCATCGAGCGCGGACTCGGTGCAGGGGAGCAGCTGGTNATCGAAGGCTACCACAAACTNCGCCACGGCATGAAAGTGGCGCCCGTATATTCTTCTGACAATGATAATGCACAGGAGTCATGAAGCGAAATTTTTTCCTTGACCACCCGGTCTTCTCAATAGTCATATCCATCGTAATCCTCATTCTGGGCCTGATTGGCCTGATGATGCTGCCGGTGGACCAATACCCGCGCATCGTTCCCCCGGTGGTGAAAGTGAGCGCTTCCTATCCCGGNGCCGATGCNCTCACGGTCAGCCAGGCCGTGGCAACTCCTATCGAACAGGAACTAAACGGNACTCCNGGCATGATTTATATGAGCAGCTCTTGCTCAAACAGCGGAGGATTCAGCACTCTGGTAACNTTCGACATCGACACCGACCCCGAACTGGCCGCCGTCGATGTGCAGAACCGCGTAAAGAAAGCNGAAAGCCGACTACCCGCTGAAGTGGTCCAGAACGGTATCAGCGTCGAAAAGGAGACGGCCGCAAAGCTAATGACTATCGCAATNCTCTCCAACGACCCCAAATTCGATGAAATTTACCTCTCCAACTACGCCACTCTCAATGTNATAGACTATCTCCGCCGTGTCCCGGGCGTGGGNAGCATCCGAAACGTGGGCGGACGATACTATGCTATGCAGATTTTCGTCAAGCCCGACAAACTGGCCGACCTCGGCCTCACNGTNCAGGATATACAGTCCGCGCTCAAGGATCAGAATCGCGAAAGCGCNGCNGGTGTGCTCGGGCAGGCGCCNATGAGCGGTATNGACCTCACAGTGCCNATCATNGCNAGAGGACGTCTGTCATCGGTGACCGATTTCGAGGATATCGTTATCCGCGCAAGCGCCAACGGCTCAATTATTCGCCTCAAGGACGTNGCNGATATAAAACTCGATGCGCAGAGCTATGCCACCGAGAGCGGTATCAACGGTGGTAATGCCGCTATCCTCGAAATCTCCATGCTNCCCGGCGAAAACGCTATGGACGTGGCCAATCAGGTAAAAAGCACGATGGTCGAACTCAGCAAAAGCTTCCCCGAAGGACTCTCGTACGAAATTCCCTTCGACATGACTGAGTACATCGCCGACTCTATNCACCATGTGTACCGCACCTTCTTTGAAGCACTNCTNCTGGTGGTGCTGGTGGTGTTCCTCTCGCTGCAGAACTGGCGTGCCACACTCATTCCGGTGATAGCTGTGCCCATCTCTCTGGTGGGTACTTTCGGAGTGATGCTCATTTTCGGTTTCTCCCTGAATATGCTCACTCTCCTGGGCTTGATTCTCGCTATCGGTATTGTGGTGGACGATGCCATTGTGGTGGTCGAGAATGTCGACCGAATCATGGAGCAGGAACATGTGGGTCCTTTCGAAGCTACACGACGCGCAATGGAAGGGCTCGGAAGCGCACTCATCGCTATGTCGCTGGTGCTGTGCGCTGTGTTCGTGCCCGTGAGCTTCCTACCCGGTATCTCGGGGCAGCTCTACCGTCAGTTCACCATCACAATCGCTGTAAGTGTGATTATATCCACCGTGGTGGCCCTCACTCTTACTCCCGTGATGTGCTCTCGACTCCTGCGCCCTGCCTCACACACCCGCAAACCCAAGATTTTCAGGGTCATAAACATGGCTCTGGCTCGCGGAAATCACAAATATCAGCATTTGGTACGCCGTGCAATTTCACGGCCACGACGTATGTTCGCGGCCTTCGGAATCGCTTTGGTTCTTATCTATATAGGTAACCGCCTCAGCCCCACCAGCTTCATGAGCCCCGAAGATCAGGGCTACTTCACAATGGAGCTGTCACTCCCCGAAGGCGCCACCATTGAGCGCACCCGGCAGGTAACCGCACGCGTTGAGAAGTTTATTATGGAGGATAAGGATGTGGAGTATGTCCTGCCGGTCAACGGCTCAAGCCCGCGTGCCGGCACTAACCAGGCCCACTCAACACTCACCGTAATCCTCAAGAGCGCCGATAAGCGCGGCACTAACTCTCTGCAGGAGGTGCGCCAACGTATCGCCGACGAAGTGGCAGCCTACCCCGAGGTGAGCGTCAATTTCTTCTCCCCCGCCATTATTCCGGGATTGGGCTCTGCGGGTGGATTTGAAATGGTGCTCGAAGCCCGTGGTGATGCAACTTACGACGACCTCGCCTCCGCCTTGGATACTCTCAGGTTCTATGCCGAGGAATGCCCCGCAATTTCCGGCCTTTCAATTTCTATGCAGAAGCCGATCCCGCAGCTTTTCTTCGATGTCGACCGCGACAAAGCTAAGCTCCAGGGAATTCCCGTCAGCGATATTTTCTCTACAATGAAGGCTTTCACCGGCTCGGTATATGTCAACGACTTCAATATGTTCAATCGAATATATCGAGTTTATATTCAGGCCGATGCCCAGTATCGTGCCGGGCGCGATAATCTGAACCTGTTCTTCGTTCGCGGGCCCGGTGGAAAGATGGTGCCCATCACCTCCCTCGGTACTACGCGATTCACAGCCGGTCCCGGCGCGGTCACTCGTTTCAATATGTTCAATCGGATATATCGAGTTTATATTCAGGTCGATGGCCGGTGTCGTGCCGGGAGCGAGAATCTGGACTTGCTGT
>JAAVGX010000002.1 GCA_014800065.1 Bacteroidales bacterium
ACAGAGCACCAAACCCATGTCGCTTGGATTCGGTCTAAGTGACTCTCCGGTTGGTATGGCAGGATGGCTTGTGAAGAAGTCTCAGGACTGGTCTGACTGGGAACGGTTCTCAATCAATGACCTTCTCGATAACCTGACTCTCTACTGGATGACCAACTGCGCGCAATCATCCATTAGACAATATTATGGCAATTCCTACACTCTCCCTCCGATGGGTAATGTGACCGTTCCAACCGCTATCGCACGGTTCCCGAAAGATATTTTGCCTGTACCTAAGCTGTGGATTGAGCGCAATTACCCCCTTGTCCAGTTTTCGGAAATGCCCTACGGCGGACATTTCACCGCCATGGAAGCACCCGAACCATTCGCTGAAGCACTGATAAGTTTTATTGGCAAAATATATTGAAAGTACACTACCAATGTGTCAGCTTGCATAGTTTCCGCTTGCAGGCAAGTTTCAGGGTATAGGGCAATGATGCGAAAAAGGTTTGAAGAGGAATAGTGGTGGCCTCCGACATTCTGTGGCTGACCTGCGAAACCGTTTGCTCCACAGATCCAGCCTTGTTTCCAGTCAGTTCCCTTAATCTTCTCCATACATTTCGGCAAAGCGGCCAAGGGCTACCTGACCTGCATTGCCGTTTGATGATGTGGTGTACTTAGTTCCAAATGCCATAGTCCTCGTCGTCNATTACCTGTCGGTCCANTGCCGAGATTTCAGTCTGCTCGATATAGAACTNAGCGGCATCGTCGGAGGGTTCCACACTGTGTTCCTCACNCCATTTGAGGANGTCCTGCTCGTTATCGCTTNCGAGAACGAAACGGAGATGACCGATTTTCTTTTCCTGAAGGAGCTGCACCAGCTCGTCATATTCTATTTTATCCATAGTTAGTATTGGCCCAGGCCATCCTTTAAACCGGCTGGTTCTAATCATCGGTATGCCGCAACAAACACAACCTATTCGGGCTTAAAAATCCCCGTANAAAGACCTATTATGAATTCAACCACTGGACGGAATCGGTAAAAGCCTATTATGACAAGGTTCAATATCGCTACAAGGGTGGAAATTATCTTTTATGGCTTGACAAGATTGGCTATGCCGAAGATAAGGGTTGTATTAGAGCGATAATCAGCGTATTGAGACAGTTAAATAGATGTTAAACAATAATTTTATTTTGCTGTATGAAAAAAATCATATAACTTTGTAATATGCAAAATTCCTGTGTAATGGAGGAATATGACATTAATACATATACCAAATAAATTTATAGATAATGGCAACTTACGGAACTTCGTCGACATCACCGAATCAGGTATTCAACGACATAAAAAGTTATCTTAATGATAACTTTATCAGTGCCGCTACCGCTCTCGTATCTGATGAGACTGAGTCTAAGAAGATTGATACCTTGGCTCAAAAATTTGCAGAGAGAGCCTCAAAATACATAGAAGAAAAGGTCGCTCTGACTTGCATGAAGAACAAGTTAGATCTTCTCTTTGAGTATGAAAAGCACTATCTTTCCTTGATAAAAGAATATAAGGAAGAAATCAAATTTGCATCTTCATTACAGGAAGATCTTAGAAAAGAACGAGCTAATTTCTTCTCTGCTACACTAAGAGAGGTGTATGCAACTCTTCAAGCTACTAAAGTCGGACCTGAGATGGAAACTCTATGGCTTCAAAAATTAGTTGCGAGCTATACAGAGAGTCTGGATCTTTCCGCTGAATTAGCTAAAGAAAATACCTTAAATAGAGTATCAGAACTTAAAGAGGATTCCAACAGTACAAAAGATAGCATAGAAAATCAATAAAACTATGGGTATTTTTGGCTCAATTTGGAAAGTTGTGACCGGTCCTTTAGGTGTCTTAGAGGATTGGGCTAATGAACCGCTGAAAAGATGGGAACATGAGCGTCAGGAAGAATCTAAAGACAGGGATGTAGAACGTCGAATCAGGGAGCAGACTGGTGTAGAAGAAGTCAAAGCTCGATTGCAGAAAGAACTCGATGATAACAAGGCATCACTGGAAATTAGGATGCAGACAGAGATAAACCGTGTCAACGCTGAAACTGAACAATGGACAAAAGATAAAGAATTTGAGCGCATGCACAAAGTCGCTGAGGCCATTGCTCAGTATCAGGAACGATTGACCACTCTGAATCTCCGAACTGTTCGAGCAATTGGAGAAATGGATATTGAGTTGCGCAGTAAGGCTCAAGCACTTATTCTCGAAAAGACAAAAGAATATAGGGAAATCCAGAATCAAGCTTCTGTCGATGCCGAAAATGAGTTTGAAAGGATTATTGAGAAATTCAGTGGCAATGAAAGAGTTTTAAATATAATGATTTCAAACTCAGAGAAAAAGCTTGCGAGCATAATAGATGCCACATCAAAATTCCTTGACGAATTGAGTATAGATATACAGAATATGAATAATAATATTGATCGATTAATACAATCGGGTCATGAACATGCACTTAAGCAACTGGATAGATTCAGCGCCTCTTCAACGCAAGTGACTAATAGGCTCGGCTCAAATGTACAAGATGTTGAGTATAGGGTAATTTCTAATGAGTAAAGGTCTAAATGAGGCTTTGGAACTCATGGCAAGAGGTCGAGAGTTCCTTATAAATTCATATATTGAAAAGAATAGCGATAGATATCGCTATTCTTTTCAATATAATTCTTCACCAGTGGCTCTTGAAATCGCGGGAGATTTGATGGATCATCAATGGTTGGATAAGCAACTATTAGACGCTCATGATAAATTTGAGCATAATGACATATCTAATTGTGGTCTTGAATTATTTGTACACACTATCCAAAAATTTTCCATCCTGCATAGCGATAAAGTTCTATTTGTGGGGTATGATAGTCTTCTTGATTCAAAGATCAAAGGACTTAAAGTTCTTCTTTCAGGTAGTGATCGCATGAATCAAAAAATACGAGCATTAGAGTTTGATTATTTTAGGGATAAGGTTTTGTTTGAACGCGAAATGAAAAAATACTCGGAGGAAATTAATCAATCTCTAAAGTAAATATAAGCTTCACATTGCAATTATTTAATGGTCTAGAGGGTACCTTTAAATGTGAAGACAAAGTGTATATCTATTCCATGATAAACGATTTTTGGCTGTTACGTTGAGATTATTCTTTTATATTGTGCAGTGAAATTGTTTGCGTATAAATTTCTGTTTTTGCGCTTGGCATACATATAATGATGGCTAATTAATGGAAAGAAAGTTTTAGTATTGGGAGCGAGTCATTATTGCACTTACAATACCCAATCAAATACATTTATTTCTCTATTTTGGGAGGAATGCACATCCGATAAGATAGTTCAAAATTCGACTTGTGCTGTCCATACTATCAATAAATAGGATGGTATGAACGATATGATTATGTGAAATTGAGTAACAGTCCACGTATAGAATTGGAAAATTATCTTTCAGATGGTGAATATGTTACCTACGATAATTTTACAAAATGTATCATGATCTGTTGAAGCTTCCCAACGAACAGTATATATGGGATAGATTAGCATTTGTAAATTATGTTCAATATTTCTTACTACAATTGCTACACCAATATTAACACGAGCAGATATTGGATGTTTTGAGGCTTTGATTGAATATATTTATTAAAGCCAAATATTATTATCGTATGGGGTACGAAAACGACGGATCATTTTGATCGTGACTATATATCAGGTTTGGTGGAAAAATTGAAAGTCAGAGAGGATAATTATTGGGTGGATTTTGAAAACAATGGGCTAAGTGTTTAATGGTTAATCCTTATCATCCATGTGAAACTCCTCCATGGTGTTATTGGAGTAAGAATCTTGACGGATTTCAGTCTGCATTAGCAAAAGCACTTGAAAACAAAACCACAAAATAATAAGATACAAGCATAACAAATGCAANGGATAGAAGGCGTAGANGCTGTATTTGGCNACTGCGCCTTTNATGTGTCCGCGTGTGCCGTCGTAGAGGAAGATGACTAATGANGCGAGGANNNCTCCGGCTATGCCGTAGTGCATCATCAGNGGAAAAGTGAAGATNATCTGCCGAATGGCCTGTGAATGGAAACAGNTGNCNTTNCGATCGCTCCAAGGTNCNATGGTCTGNTGCCTGAGCAAATNGAACAAGACAATCATCAGGACTCCACGCCAGTCATAGTCNACTCCCNTCCAATAAGCCAGTGCCAATAGTAATGAGATAACGATTACACATAATGGCCGGTGCTCACATAATCTATCGAATACGGTTAATGCTGCCACTCCTATGGCAAGCGNAAACATCACNTTGTGAGTACCATCATGGCCATTGAGTAAGAACCAGGGAATTTCGCTGATAATGNCGAAGCNAAGTATTGTAAGAAAGTAGCGTGNCCGATATTTCGTGTGAGNAAATCCCTCGGCAATANGGAATGCGAACACTGAGAAGGCTATGCGTCCGAAACANCGCATGACTCCATATAGGGGTGTACCATGCTCCATAAGGAAGTAGGCACAATGGTCAATAACCATCAAAAGGACGGCTATAATCTTCAAAGCGCTCCCACTCAGTCTGAGTGAGAGTGGCACAGAAAACCTGTTGACTGTAATATTGTACGGCATAAGTTATCCTTTTCCNGCAAGTACCCTTATTATCTCATCAACCTTCTGATTGACTCTCTTGAAGTTGCGGTTGAACATTNTGTCTTTCTCGCGTTCATCNGAAAACCAAAGCCAAACTAAGATAGANNCTCAAAGAGCTGACATCGCGCAGTANCNGGTGGGGNTACGAGAAGCGCAAGGAGAAACTAACCTATGCAATCCGAGTGTGGATAAACNACTTTCGGCTTGCCGAGATGCACACCTTTCTGAAAGAAACTGACGAATGGCTGCGCAGTCGCATACGCANGTGCATATGGAAATNCTGGAAACGAGTGCGGACACGCTTCAGAAATCTACAACGATGTGGCATCACAAAATGGCAGGCANGGCAGTGNGCNAANACCCGAAAGGGCTATTGGCGCACAGTNCATAGTCCCATACTCACACGTGCTATATCCATAGACAACTTGAAACGAGCGCACTATCCCACACTTACGTAATATTACGAGAAACNGCATCCGCGTTGAGAACCGCCGTATGCNGAACGGCACGTACGGTGGTGTGAGAGGAAAGGAAACGAAAGTAGGTCAGAAAACTTTCGTTTCCCGACCTACTCGATTAANGAGTAATATTTGATATTTTTCTATTTAATCCACTCTTTNATCTGTTGAGGGGTAGCGGGGAATCTNAGACCGGTATGCCAGTTGAGATCCGGATAGCCTTTCTTTAGAGTGGCATCTGCCTCAGACATAGGACTCTCATAAGAGGTGCAGAACGGATAGANTTGCTTCCCTTTTAAATCTACGCTGTCAAGGAATGTGCGGATTAGAGCCGGTTCTTCATGCCACCATATAGGGAAACCGATGAATACGGTATCATAGTCATTGAAATTTACATTCAGGGGCTTTATAGCCGGACGACGTGTCTGGTCAAGATGCTCCTGAGTGCAACGCGATTGTTCGTTTGTCCAATCAAGGTCAGCTGTAGAGTACGGTTCAGCAGGTTCGAGTCTGACAATATCAGC
>JAAVGX010000003.1 GCA_014800065.1 Bacteroidales bacterium
AATGTACGGACGCTCGTTCGGTGCGTCCTTTTGACCCGCCAGCGTAATACTTTGACACTCAGTAAAATGCAGCAACAATACTCCACGATGTCACCAACCCTCAAACCCAAAGCGAGGCACAAAAGGCCGGAGGCCTTTCACAAGGTTACCCGGGGGCAAAAATCTCACCTCAACACCACAACCTCGGAGAGGTTGCACAATCCACCAAAAAACCCCTCTAACCGGCGAACTATGCCGGTTAAAAGAGCGAACTGACTTTGTGGAAAATTAAAGGGCACACAACCGTGCACCCTCTAATTTTATTTTGCTGATTTCAGATAGTCCTCTATGGCGGCAACTATCTTTTCGGCTACTTGACGACGGAATGCCGGATCGGCGAGTTTTTCTTCTTCTTCAAGTGAGCTCATGAACATGCCTTCAACAAGTACATTGGGACATTCGGTTGGGCCGTTGAGCGAGAAGTTGAAGTTCTGTACGATTCCGAAGAGCGGAAGACCGGTTTCGAGGAGTCGTGCTGTTACAAATTCAGCGAGAGGACGGTCGAAGAGGTGCTTGTACAGTACGGCGGTTCCGGGTGAAGAGAAGGGACTGCCTCCGGAGTTGTTGTGAACGCTGACTGCGAGGTCAACGTTGTTTTCACGCCAAATGCGCTTGCGTTCGCCCATCGACGGACCGGTGTCGCCTTCGCGAGTCAGCACTACTTTAGCACCCTTCTTTTCGAGGATGTTCTTGATGTGGAGAACAATGTCGAGGTTCACTTCTTTCTCTACGAGTCCGGAGGGAGATTTCGCACCGGGATATGGGCCGCCGTGACCGGCATCGAGACCGATTGTGAGGTCTTTGAGCGCAAGGGATGCAGGACGATGACGCACATCGATGGTGAGGGCGTTACCTTCGTAACCAACATGGAATCCCCAGTTGTAACGGTCCTTGAGACGGATGATAACGCGATAGTGGTCGTCGGCTACCTGCTCGAAGTCTACATAATCAATGATGCCGAGCTTCAGGGTGCGTTGAGTAATCCAGTTGCTGTTGTCGGTTGCACCGAAAACTTCAACAATGAGAGTTGAAGGCTGGATGTCGGTTCGATACTGATAGGCGAGTCGTCGCGGAAGTGCGATAGATACACGGTCGTGGTCACCGGCATCGGCAACACTCCAGCTACCGGTATTTACCGGCGCAGTGCTTGCATTTGCAGCAGGTTCGGTGTAATCCTTGTCGATATAAGCGATACGATCAGAGCTGAGGCGAACGCAATACAACCCGCCACGTTCTCCGATTACCTTGAGGGTGATACCGCCATCGATAAAGCCCATTTTAGAGCCCCCGAGACGGTCGTTTCCGTTGCCATACTGGAGGTATGCGCCCGGCTTGGTGGTGATGTAGCGGGCATCCATGAAGCGTACTTCGGGTACATCCTTTTCGGGTTTCACGGCCACTTTTTCTGTGGACCGGAACACGTTGAAGGCCTTCTTGGTTGTACCCTCGCCGTTGGATACGACCACCTCGATAGCGTTAGCACCGGGGTTGAGGTCGAGTTTTTTGCCGAAAGTACCGGTTTTATACACCTTTACATTTTGGCCGTTGATTGTAGCGGTTGCCCCCGGTGTTGTAACCAACACGAGGTTGGTTGTCTCGGAGTGAGTGGTGTCGGGAGCTCCGCTATAGAGGCGCAGTTCGGGTCCTTGTGCCACAGCAGCAACGGCTGTGGAAGCACAAAGAATTGTGATGAATGACTTTAGCATTGTTTTATAGATATGTTATTCTTGATTGATTAGAATCTTGACTGCGCCGTCGGGAGTGGCCAGAATGTAAAGGCCGATTGCAGGTGCGTTTACAGTAGCGACACCACCCTCGGTAGCGGCCTGGGCAACGGCCAATCCGGCAGCGTTGAAGAGCTGAACGAGCCCGTCGGTTCCGGTGTAGGTGATTGTTGAGCCATTGACCGAAACCAAAGCGTTGTCGGCCACAGGAACATCAATACCGGAATTACCGGTAGAACCGGGTGTCAAGCGTACAACTTCGGAGGGTTTGGAGCATTTGTTATCGGCATCCACCGCCTCAACGTGAGCCTCGTAAGCAAGGATTTCGGCACGGCTTGCCGAGAGAACCACTTCGTGTGTGGTCACATTGCCCACGCTCTTGCGGTCGTAGTCGGCATGGATAGTCTTTTCTTCACCGGCGATGATAACGGTGATGTCGTCGATAGCCATATTGCCCGTACCCTTATTATATGTGAAGTTCAACTGACGGATTCCTTCGGGAACATCGACTGTGATAACCTCGCCCTTGGAGTTGTAGTCGATGGTGAAAATCTGGGGGCGGATGGCAACCCAGTCGTCACCTTCGGCAGCACGACCGTTAACGGTAAGGTAAGATTTGGAATTAGTGCTTGCGCCTCGCATCCAGAAAGAGAGTTGTGAAATATCAGCATCGAATACTTCTGAAGTAAGAGCGGTTGATTTAACACCCAACTTGTAGGAAGGCACTGCGTTTCCGTAGTAGTTAGCGGAGGTGTAGTATTCGGGATTTCCGACACATGACCAACCTTCGGGGAATTTGGACTGGTCCTTGGAACCGAAGTCGAAGGTCTTGGTGGCCTCACCACCGCGAGTAATGGCGTTTACAGTTACGAGGTAGTCAACGGCATCTTCGATCGGCATCCAGGAGATGGTGAAAGAAGTTTGCGCGGAAGCATCCCAGGAAGAAATGACGGGTGTGATTTTGTCCATAGCCACCACGGGAGTGATAACGGAAATCTCCTTGGCGGGGTCGGATGAGAACTGTCCTTTGGCTGCAGTGACGGTGATGAAATATTCAGTACGGCCTGAAGCACCCTCTACGGTGAATTCGGTAACATTACCAACATTGTAGGCGGCGTATTTGCCAAAGGGAAGGATGTCGCCGTTGACATGCTGAGAAATCGAGAGCGTGTAATAAGCGGCATTTTCAACCGGATTCCAGCTGATTGCGATGCAACCTTCTTCATCCGCCGTTGCCTTGAGACCGGTAGGAGCATCAAGCTCGAAATAACCGCCGGCAACATCGAAGGAAATGAGACCGTTCTGCTCAACGATGTTGGTGATAGGCATATCGACTGCACGTCCGCTCCATGACTTCATGGCAGGAGTTGTGGATGAAGTGAAGGATGTATTCTTGGTGGTGCCGGGGAATGCGTATCCGGCCATTGTCTGCTCATTGTTATTGTTGGTCTCTCCGTTTGCTTCCACGATATCTACATACTGATGGGTGCGGGAGTTGTTGACCGAGTTATCATCGAACTTTGCCTGATTGAAGTCGATGTGCCAGATGAGCATGCCGTGACCGGGAATATAAGTGTCCCAACCCTTCTGCTGACGGTTCTCAAGAAGGAAAAACTCGTTGGTTTTCTCGGTTTCGATGAGGCAACCGGTGTTGGAAGTGATGGGTTCGAGAGTGATGCAAGCGGGACCGTCGAGTACGGTAGGTTCAATCCAGCCCATGGCATTACGCTCGTAGATGGAATAGTTTGGCGGAGTGCGGCCGTCGTTGTTGTAGGGGCCGTAGTCAAGCACCGACCAGCTTCCGGGTGTATAGTTAGCCGAAGAGCTCGTAGTGTGGTAGAGGTCGGGCAGACCCATAGTGTGTGAAAATTCGTGGCAGAAAGTACCGATACCGTCGGGACCGCTTTGTTCCCATTCGTTAGAGCATGTGTAGCTGTTTACGAGTTTGCCGTTGTATACGGGACATTGCATAACATATTGCAGCTCGTAAGAATGAGGCCACACAGAACTTGCGGGACCATAAGAAGCCTCGCCCTGACCGGCATAGAGCACGAAGATGTTGTCAACGTAGCCGTCGTCGTCGAAGTCGTACTTCGAGAAATCAATTTGATTTTTGTAATATTCAACGGCTTCAATCACCATTTCTTCCGCGGCCTTGTCATCGCCATTGGAGCTATTGCCCCCGTAGTAGGCGCGGTTATTCTTCAAGGGTACAGGGCCGAACACGTCGTAAACAGGACGGAACTTATTGTCGGACTGGTCGCGGAAATATTTTGCCACAGAACCGGTAGCGCCGTCTTTCTTGAAATCATCGCCGTTGCAGAACTCGTCGTAGTACTTCTGCGGGTCGGCTACCTGAAACTTAACATCCTTATATTCAACCAGGAACACGAGGCAGCGCACATCGCCTGTACGAGGATAGTTGGAAGTGAAACGTCCCATTCCCGACTGAGCGTGAGCCTTGAACGCAGAATTTTTGGAAACACGGGCACGAGCGCTACGTTTGGCATCCACACGAGCTTCGAGAGCCTTCTCGATAGCAGCTTTATTGACGGTCGGGACTGTCTTGGAGCGATTACCGGCCAATACGTCGAGTGTGGTGAGGTCGCCTTTATCATCGACGGTAGCGTACTTGAAAGCGCCATCGTTGGCCTGAAGGACATACTCGCCGCTTCGGGTAATAAAGTAGTGAGCGAACTCATCCCCGGCCTGCATCAGTTCGATCACAGAGCCGTCGGGTTGGGTGAAAGAGCGCCAAACCCTTTTGGCAGGCACAGCATGTGCAGCCGCTGCACCAAGCAGAGCCGCACACATAAACATTGCAATTTTCTTCATATATATGATTCGGAAACAGTCCGAGTTATTTATCGGCGGCAACAGAGTCGTCCAGTTCGCCGGGATGTTTAATAAAATATTGGTTTAAGAGTTCGGAAATATTAAAATAGTATCCTCCCTGAGCGCCGTTGTCGCGCCGAGTGGTTACAATGTAGTCGTAGTAGGGGGCTTCAAACTTCTGGCTTGTAGCAATCTGCCCCGAGAGGTTCAGGAAGTCGTACTCATGCTGAGGATATACCACCACGAAAGCGTTCTGCGGGTCGGAGCCGTTACCGCTTGCAGCAATCACGAGCAGGAGGTGGTTGAGCTTGAACTGCCAAATCTTGGCGAGGTCGTACTTACCGTTCTGTTCGTAAACATAAATTCTGTTAGTGAGCTGCCGGAGGTCAACGGGATTGCTCTGGAGCACGATGTCGGCATAGTCGAGCATTTTGTTACGCTCGGCTCGGGTGCGTTTATCCTTGGCGTAGATCGGGAGCAATTCCTGCAGCAGAGCCGATGCGGGTGCTTCGCGGTAGGGGTCGTAGTCCTCCTGGAACATAGTGCCGTAGTAGAAGTACTGGAACTGCTCGTTAGTCATCGTAGTGTCGTTGCGGAGAAACTCTTCCAGCAGCCGCGGGTAGTAGTATTCCGAAGCGGGGTCGACGCTCGCAGCGGCGATAGCTTCCATGTCGGGCACACCAAGAGCGGCCCGTATATTAGTTTTGGCACCCCATGCGTATAGGGTACCAATTAAGATAGCGATGCAAATAATGGCTTTTTTCATTCGAGGCGAGGTAATGACCGTTTATAAGTGTCGGGGACACAAAGTTAGGTAAAAATCGCCCTAATGCCAAATTTTTTCAGTTTGTTAACGTGTTGGAAGTAATTTCCTGGTGCGCAATATCGTAGGAAATTGATGAGTCCAGCAGTGTGAGAGTGTAAGTAGAGGAATTTCGGGCTATACTGAAAACCTGATTAAGCTCAGACATGCCTTGGAGGTAGGAGTAGAGCTTAGGGGGAGTTTGGTCGAAGAGGAACACCTGAGGAATCGGCAAACCGTAGCCGTCGATATTTTCCCAAGCATATGATGCGTCGAAATTCATCCCCGGACCGTTTTTGAGGCGGATATGGTATCCGGTTGCGGTATGCTCGTACTGCCCTACCCCATAGCCGGGAAAGTACTGTGCGATGAATTGACTGATCGGTTGAGGTACCTGATCGATTAAGTTATCGTTGGAGCATGCCGAGGGCATCATCAGCAGAGCCGCCGCAATGAATACGGCAGCGAGTGCACGGAGGAGAGATATGGTGCGAAGGTTCATGGTCGGAGAAGATGTTTATTTACCTTTTATAACACAAATCTATAAAAAATGTTTAAGCTGAGGCGTGCAGGAGTGGATGTCGGGGAGTGATATTTTTTAGTGTGATTCTTTGCGGATGAATTAAAAAGCCGTAACTTTGCCGTATATAACCGATTTCAATGAAAAAACTAATCATAATTTTAGGGCTGCTGCTGAGCTGTGTTAGCTCTATCAGTGCCTTGACGGGCAAGAGTGCACTTCTTCGCAGTTATCGTGATTCCCTATCGCATACACAAACGCCGAAGGATTCCTTGCGACTGATGTTCAACATCTTCGACCTTGACTTGAAGCATCATGCGGAGAACTCGCATCGGCTTGTAGATATTGCCAGCCGCTACGGTGATCGTGAAGATGTGCTTGAGGCCATCCGCATTTCGGCTAATTTACACAGTTCCGACACGGCTTACGTTGATTCACTCTACAGAGTTGTGAAACAGTACTCCGAGACACCGGAGGTGAACGAAACGTTGCTGATGCTAAAGATATTACGCATAGAGAACCGCTACAATAAGATACGACAGAACGGCTTGTCGCGCACGGCGATAGCACAAATCATCGTTGACTCCAAAAAGACGAAGCATGCCAGTGACGAGGACCGCTTGCTTCATCTGTTCGAGATTGTGATGGCCGTGTCGAAGGTGACTCGCGGTCCGCTTTTGGCATCGTATATCGATTCACTACAAGCTCAGGCCGAGCATATGAATTTGCCATCGGGCAGCCTGCGCTATTATATTTATGAGACCACAGGCAATATATTTTCATCACCAATAGTGCTGCAGAACGCTATCCAGACGGATAAGAAATTGCTCAATGTGATGGATTCACTATCGCGGGAGTATGTTCAAGAGGACCGTCCTTACAGCTCCTTCCCTCTGTACCGCTACTATTCTTACCGGCGCCTTCTGCGGAATGCGGCGGGTTTGAACGAGGCGGAGATAGATCAGTACTACGATGAGGCTATTGAATTGGCGGCTAACGATTCAGTGATTGCTGCCGATCTGGCGTCGAACCGTCTGCTCGATATTTACTACTTGATGGCCAAGAAAGAGTATGCGAAAGTCCTCCCGATAATCGAAAAGCAGCTCTACAACTCGGACCGGATTGTAACCGACCCTCATCTGTATGAGCTCCTGTACAGTGCTGCCAAGGCCGTGGGCAACCGTGAAGTGATGCGTTCGGCCACGGAGGTGCTCTACCCGCTGAAGGCACATGAGCTACGCGAGCGTGAGCAGTTCCGCTTCAACGATATGCGCATCCTTTACCAATCGGATTCGATTCAGGCCAGCAATGCGGTAAAGGATTCGTATGCACGGGAGCGACAGGCGTCGGAGAAGAAGTCGCACTACATCATCCTCGGCATCTGCCTTGTAGCGCTTCTGTTCCTTGCCATCTTCATCCTTTTCCTTGCCCGTCAGCGTACGAAGATACTTGAGATGGCCGAGGACCTCCGGAGCACCAATGAGAAGCTGATTCAGGAGCGCAACGATTTGCAGAAGGCTCAGGATGATCTGATCGAGGCTCGTGATGCGTCCAAGGCGGCTGACCGTCTCAAGACAGACTTCATCAACAATATGAGCCACGAAATCAAGGCTCCTCTGAGTGCAATCAGTGAGTACTCCCAGCTCATTGTAGACTGCATTCCGGATGAGCGCCGTACATATCTGGACAAATTCGCCACGATTATCAATATCAACTCACGTCTTGTTCATACGCTTGTGAATGATGTGCTCGATGTGGCAGCTCTTGAGCGCAAGGAGATGAGTGTGAATAAGGAGCCTGTGAATGCGTCGGACATTTGCACGGTGGCTATCGGTAACGCCTTCGAAGGTGGTCGCACCGAGCCCGGAAGTGCCGTTCAACTCCAGTTCGTGCCCATGGAGCCTGATGTAGCCATACTGTCCGACCCCCAGCGTGTTGGTCAGGTGCTTACCAATCTGCTCTCCAATGCTCGCAAATTCACCGAAAAAGGTACTATAACGCTGAGTTACAGTACAAATCCGGATGACAAGACCATAACATTCAGCGTGACCGATACGGGTATAGGTATTCCCAAAGGAATGGAGGAAGAAATCTTCAACCGCTTCCGCCAGTTGGATCACACCGTTCAGGGTACCGGTCTGGGGCTTTACATTTCGCGTCTGTTGGCCAATCTGCTCGGAGGCAAGCTCAATGTAGATGCCGCTTACCGCAAGGGTGCTCGCTTTAACTTCACCATCCCCACGGGCTTCTGATGCGCTTCAGATTTCTGCTTCTTTTCATATCGGCGGCATGTCTTCTTTTGGGGTCGTGCAGCTCCACGAAGCATGTTCCTGCGGGTGAATACTTGCTGGACAAGGTTCATATCGTGGTGAAGGACAATGAGGAAATCGAAACGGCCGAGCTGTATAACTTTCTGCGTCAACAGCCCAACCACAAGGTGCTTGGCTTTGCGAAGCTGTCGCTCTCGACCTATAATCTATCGGGAAGCGATACCACCAAGTGGTATAACCGCTGGCTACGGAATCTTGGTCAGCCACCGGTGATTTATGATGCAGACCAGACAGAGGCATCGCGAAAGCAGCTTAACCTTGCGCTTGTGAACCGCGGTTATATGGATGCGCGGGTAGAGACGGAAGTAAAAGGAACCGAGGAGAGTCAGCGAATGGATGTAACGTTCAACATCTATGCCGGTCGTCCTCATCGTATCCGATCCATCAACTACAATATATCCGACCCTATCATTGAAGCCTTAGTGGAGGCAGATACTGCGGCTTCGGAATTGGCCGCGGGAATGCTCTTTGACCGCAATGCCCTCGACAGCGAGCGCGGGCGTGTGGCCTCAGTGCTCCGCAATGCCGGATTCTACGATTTCAACCGCGAATATATCAGCTACACTGCGGACACGGTTTCCGGTTCGGAATGGATTGACCTGACGATGAATCTTAATTCACCTCAATCCCGGCCGGGAGCGACGACGCACAAAACGCTTGCCGACACCTTGAATCTGTCGGCGGACCGCCATCACCGCTACGAGGTGATGCGTGTGGTATTTGTGGTAGATGCCGACTTGAACAATCGCGAAGAGCGGGTGGACACGGTTCACTATCACGGCAACCTCTTCCTGTACGGTTCGGACCACTATCTTCGGCCGTCGATACTTGATGAGATGTGTATGATCGAGACCGGGAAGCCCTACAATGCGCGATCTGTAGAACGGACATATGAGGCTTTGGGCCGGTTGGCCATAGTGAAATTCATCAACATCGAGATGGTTCCGGTGGGTTCGTTGGGGGGTGTCGGCTTGCTTGACGCCTACATCTACCTATCGCGTAACAAGAAGATGACCGCCTCCATCGAGCTTGAGGGCACCAACTCCGAGGGAGACCTCGGTTTCGGTATCGTACTCGGCTATCAGCATCGCAATCTGGCACGGGGTTCCGAGCAGTTAACGGCAAAACTCCGAACCTCGTATGAGAGCCTGTCGGGCAACTTCGAGGGCTTGGTGAACAAGCGCTACAGCGAGTATGCGGGGGAGGTTGGATTAACGTTTCCGCAGTTCAAGGCACCGTTTCTGTCCAAGAGCTTCAAGCAGCGCATTCTGGCGACGTCGGAATTGGCGTTGTCGTTCAACTACCAGGAGCGTCCGGANTACACTCGAGTNATCTGGGGTATGGGCTGGAAATACAAGTGGCAGCAGCANCGCTGGGGCTACACCCGCAGGCAGACCTACGATCTGGTTGATATCAACTATGTNCGACTGCCCCGTAGCACAATCGACTTCATCAATCAGATAGCGCCTACGAATCCGCTTCTGCGCTACAGCTACGAGGACCACTTCATAATGCGCATGGGCTATACGTTCCAGACCACCAACAAGCGTGTTGCCACAGCCGGGACGGGCAGCTATAACTTCCAGCCCTTTGTGACGAATCTACGAGCCTCGGCGGAGAGNGCGGGNAATCTGCTTTACGGAATATCGCATTTAGTTGGTCAGCATAAGCATGATGACGTATACAAGATTTTAGGAATTCAGTACGCACAGTATGTAAAGGGCGAAATCGACTATACATATACCCGAAATTTTACTCGTCGGAGTTCTCTTGCGGCTCACGGGGGCTTCGGTATTGCCGTTCCTTATGGCAACTCAAGCATGGTTCCGTTTGAGAAGCGATTTTATGCCGGCGGCGCGAACGGTGTTCGCGGATGGGGCGTTCGCACCCTTGGTCCCGGAGCCTATGATGCCCGCAACTCGGTGACAGACTTCATAAACCAGTGCGGCGACATTAGTCTGGACCTGAGTGTGGAATACCGTCACAAGCTTTTCTGGGTAATCGAAGGGGCGGTGTTTGTAGACGCGGGCAATATCTGGACCATCCGTGACTATGAAAACCAGCCCGGCGGTGTATTCAAATTCAATGAATTCTATAAGCAGATAGCTGCGGCTTATGGAGCCGGTATCCGCCTCGATTTCACCTATTTCCTTCTGCGTCTGGACCTTGGTCTGAAGGCTGTAAACCCTGCCATGAATCAGGAGCGATGGCCCATCATCCATCCCAAATGGAGTCGTGACGCCACCTTCCACTTTTCGGTTGGTTATCCATTCTAAATCCACATAATATGAAGACTTACGTAATATTTGACCTTGACGGCACCTTGCTCAACACTATCGACGACCTTGCNGAGGCCACCAATTATGCACTTCGTAAATTAGGTTTTCCGGTTCACGGGAACTGGGTTTATCCAACCATGGTAGGGAACGGAGTTCGCAAACTGATAGAGCGAGCCTTGCCTGATGATTCACTATCGGAGCGAACAATCAATGAGGCGTTGGCGGCCTTCAAGGAGTACTACGACGACCATTGCTTCGACAAAACCAAGCCCTACCCCGGAATTCCGGAATTGCTCAACGATTTGACTTCCCGGGGAGTGAGCCTTGCGGTAACATCGAATAAATACAGCTCGGCAGTGGATAAAATCATAGCTCACTATTTTCCGAATGACAATTTCAAGGCCGTATTGGGTTCTGTTGAGGGAATGCCCCGTAAGCCGGATCCGTCGATCGTGTTTCAGGCATTGTCGATGAATCCCACCCCAAAGGCACAGGTGCTCTACGTGGGCGATTCGGGCGTGGACATGGAGACGGCACGTCGAGCCTGCGTTGAGTCGTGCGGTGTAAGCTGGGGTTTCCGTCCTATCACCGAGCTGAAATCCGCCCTTGCCGACCATATAGTGAGNACGCCGAGCCAAATTTTAGACTTGGTGGTGAAGTGAGGGGCATTCCGTTGCATTCACGATTAGTTCTGCAGCAATCTCATTAAAGAAACAGAGAGTGCAGCAAAAAAATGTACGGACGCACGTTCGGTGCGTCCTTTTGACCAGCCAATGTAACCACCTGAAATCCAACAATATGTGCCTCGAGTTGATTCTGCAGCAGCTTCATAAAGGACTGAGAGTTTTTTTACCAAAATTTCAATGTTCTCTTTGCCGCAGTGTTCTCTGAGCCTCTGCTC
>JAAVGX010000004.1 GCA_014800065.1 Bacteroidales bacterium
CTTCTTCTCTCCCGAGCGTCACCACTCGAAACTTGCAAGTCGCTCTGGGGTTCGTCGGCAACTACGTCCCGTATGGACTTTCACCACAGATGTATGACATGCCCGTCATACTAAAAAAATATCGCTGAAAACGTTTGATTTTCAGCGATATTCCTCATTTCGAGGTCTTGTCTTGTGATCCGCCTGGGGCTCGAACCCAGGACCCCAACATTAAAAGTGTTGTGCTCTACCAGCTGAGCTAGCGAATCTCCGAGTGCCTTGGTTTCCCAAAAGCAGTGCAAAATTACTGCTTATTTTTTAATTCTCCAAATTTTTCGGGGATTTTTTTTCGTTTAATGCATTTATTTCTTTTTCGGGCATCCGATATAGCCGGAATGAACTGTTGATTACGGGCATTTGGAGGTTCAACAGGTGCCCTTCAAGACTGAGCTCGGCGTAGCAGTCGTCGTTCTGCACGGGACCTTTTGCTGGGTACCACACCAAGTTATAGTTGTCTTTAAAAATGGTGGGGGTGAGATGTCCTTTTAGCGGTAGCGGGCCATCGGGGTTGGTGATGTCGATTATAAGATAGCCGTCGTCGTCGGGTAGGATTGCTAATGTGTATTTGTGAGCGAGTTGGACTCTTTGGCGGGGGATGTCGCGGTCAAAGTATTGCCAGAGGCCTGCTACAGGGTCGTTGATTTGTTTTAGTTGTTCTATGATTTGCCCGGAGGTCAATCCTTGATAGACGGGTGGTTTGGCTTCGGTAGCATAGATGAGGGTGTGGCGTGTGCCTGTGAGGTTATCGGTACATGAGGTGCCGAATGCTCCGGGGTGGTTAAAGTCGATTGGTACTTCGAATTGTTGCCGAAGTTTATGGCTCCCGGCCTGCAGAACGGCTTTTCCATAGCGTGCTTTCAGGCGAAGGCTCATTTGGTCGGTGTGGACTGTGTTGCTTTTGTGTTCGAGTAGCAGGCTATCCACTCCGGCGGTTCGTTGGATTATTTTTGTGGTGATTTGTGCCGGATGATTGGGGTCGAGGTCGATGATGGAGGGGATGTGGAGTGTGGCTTTGATGTAGTTGTTGCTGTCAAGTCGGTTCCAATAGAGGTCGAGTGTTCCGCGGTGATGTTTTTCCATTTTCACCTGTACGTGGTAAATGGCATAGATGAGGGTGCTATCGCGCAGGTCGATGGCTTCGACATAGGTCTGGCTGCGCATCGGTAGGGACAGGATTAGCAGCAGGCTGGCAAGGAGGGTTCTCATCTCACCGTAGATGGAGGGCTTCTTTGAAACGTTTCACCACATCGGGGTCACCGGTGTATTTTCCGTGGTCCTCGGATAGTTTGCAGGTTTGGTTGTAGAAGTCCCACAGTTCGGTTATTTTTACGTCGGTGAGTTTGATTACTATGTTGCGAGGTTTGATTCCGGGGAAGTCGTTGGTGAAGTGGGTTCCGATGCCGAATGATGGGATGCATCGTGTTTCGGAGGCTCGCTGGAGTTCGATGGCTGTATCGGTGGATAGTGCGTTGCTGAAAACTACCTGGCGGGTACGGGGGTCAATTCCGAGGGATTGATATTTGGCGCATATTTTTTCGAGTTGCTCAAGGTTGTCACCGCTGTCTACGCGGAGGCCTTTGAACATGTTGGCATAGTCCTCGGAAAAGTTGAGGCTGAATATGTTCCAGCCGTAAGTATCGTAGAGGAAGGTGCCGAGTGCGCCACGGTATGTTTGCGACCACGCTTGCATTGCCAGGTGATTGGCCATCTGAGGCCCGAACATGCCGGCTATGGCGCAGATGAGTTCGTGTGCCATTGTGCCAACGGGAATGAGGTTGTACTTCATTGCAAAGTACACGTTGCTTGTGCCTACGAAGCGGCCGGGGGCTTGGGAATGAGATTTCTGAGCCTCAACCATTGCGCGCACAAGGGTGTCCTGGGCTGCAAAGGAGGCACGACGACGGGTGCCGAAGTCGCTGAAGGAGCACCCGGCTTCAAGTAAGCGCACTCCTTTTTGATACGACCTATCGTAGTACGACTCGAACTCAAAGCTCTTTTCCTGACCGGTCATCATGTAATATAGTTCGGAAATGATAGCCAAAACTTTGACTTCCAGAAAGATAGTATCGCTCCAACGACCTTCGAACTCTATCTTGAGATGTCCCTGCGTGTCCTGCTCTGCTCTGACCCACCGATGGTCGAAGCGGTAGCCTTTGAGGAAGTTGTAGAACCAGTAGGGAATGTAGGTGCATTTCTGCTTCATGAATGCGATTTCTTCGTCGGTAATCACCACATTTTCAAGCATTTTTATCTGGTCCCTGAGTTCTTCCACAAATCCGGGAGGGTAAGCGGTGTTGTCGCGGTCGGTAAAATGATATTTCACTATCGCACGGGGATAGTTGTCAATCACGGCGCAGCACATGGTGAATTTGTACAGGTCGTCGTCGGTGAAGTGGTTGATTATCTGTCGCATTTCCTTTATATTTGGAGGTAAAATTAGAAAATAATTCTTGACCCACAAAACATTTTCCGAGTTTATTTCCAATTCCAATAAATTATGCTTTAAGAATTGGATGAGTAAATAAAAGGTCTTACCTTTGCATGACTAAATGGATATATTGTATGAACTCTGTTGATGCTTTGTTTACTTCCGATATCAAATTGCGCCTCCTCATCGAGCAGGAGCCCAAGCTGCTTAATGTGATGAGCCGTTTCGGGCTATCATTCGGCTTTGGAGAGAAAACTGTTGAACAGGTTTGTTCCGACGATGATGTTCATCCTGATACTTTTCTGGCTGTGTGCAATCTGGTTTGCAACCGTCCTTATTTCTTCTACAAGATTTCGCTTCCATCCATTATCGGCTATCTGAGGAAGGCACACGAGCATTTTCTGGATTTTCTACTCCCTTCAATCCGGCGTAAGCTCATCGATGCCATATCCGGAGCTGAAGCAAACGATGTCGCACTGCTGCTGTTGAAGTTCTACGACGAATATGTAGCATCGGTTCGTCGACATATGAACCATGAGAACGATGTCGTGTTCCCCTATGTGCAATGCCTGCTCCGCAACGAAGTCGACCCTAACTTCCGAATCACCGACTATGCGCTCAACCACGAAAGTATGACCCGCAAACTCAACGACATCAAGGATATATTCATCCGGCAGTTCAGGGTGAGGGATAACCGGATGCTAACCTCAGCTCTGCTCGACATAATTGACTGCGGGAATGAGCTCGACCTGCATTCGCGCATCGAAAACGACATCTTTACTCCTGCTGTGAAAGCCCTGGAGGAGGAACTCAAAATAAATGCTTCAGCCGGCTCCAATATTCAGAACGAACAAGATGAAAATATTCAGAATCTGAGCGACCGCGAAAAAGAAATTATAGCCTGTGTGGCACGCGGAATGTCCAATAAAGATATTGCCGATGCACTATTCCTGTCTGTTCACACTGTTACCACACATCGACGCAACATTATTTCCAAACTCCACATTCATTCGGCTGCCGGACTTACTATCTTTGCAATACTCAATAATCTGATCGATATCCGCGATGTGAATCTCTACAGCTGACCGTAATACTCAAATATCAAAATAATGAAAAACTTCAAACCACACGCCTGGGTTCTACCTCAACCCGTACTGATAATCGGAACTTACGACGCCGATGGCACTCCCAATGCTATGAATGCTGCCTGGGGCGGCCAATGGGACTTTTCGCAGGTGATGATATCCATGGGCGCACATGCCACAACCGAAAACCTCAACCGCTGCGGCGACTTCACCCTCGCTTTCGCGACCGCTGATACCATGGTGGCTTCCGACTTCGTCGGTATCGTGAGCGCTAAAAAATGTCACGACAAAATTGAACGCACCGGTTGGAAAGCTCTAAAAGCACAAAACGTTAATGCTCCCGTTTTCGATGTTTTTCCCATGACGATGGAATGCCGCATAAAAGAAAAGCTGTTCGAATCCGAAACCGGCTACTATATAATTGCCGACATTGTAAACATCGTATGCAAGGAAGAATTCCTTGCTGAAGACGGCAAACCCGACGTGGCCAAGATGAANCTGATCACATTCGACCCCATTCACAACACCTACATTGCTCTCGGCANCACCGTAGGCCATGCATTCCACGATGGAACAATCCTGAAGTAACTACATAAGTTGAGTAAACTCCTCACGGTCTGGGGCGTCGGAACTATTAATTTTAGACTTGAGTCGCTGACGCCTCATGTAGAAATTCTTCACTTGNATGTCTGTCAAAATACATATTGTGCGGGCAGATAAGCCTGAATAGAGGTACAACAGCAACGTACGCTCCTTCGAACTTAAATCGGGTAATTGCTCGTCGATTCTCACCATAATATTNTCGCAGTACTGATTGAGGGAATTCTCCAACTCCTGTAGCCTGGAGGGTTCCCGCAATCTGTTTATCTCATTNTCTACCTGAGAATANATGCTCTTCTTCAATGCCGGAGAATCGGAGAGTTCGAAGTATTCATAGCAGAGCTTATTGATAGTATCGAAGTTTTTGCGGAATTGGCTCGTCACGGCTTCCTTCAGTTGCCTTTTATTCATCTCATTTTCTGAAATAATAGCTATGAGCCGTTCGCGTTCCTGCTCCTGCCTGAGCCGCTCATTACGCTGGCGCAGCACATACACTATTATGCCAATCAGCAGGAGCCCGAGAAAACCGTATAGCACATAGTTCAGAAGTCGAAGCCAGCGGGTATGCTCCTCCATCTCTGTCATTTTTGCTTTAGCAGCCTTTTCAATCCTCAGATCCTCCATCAGATAAACCGATCTATCACCCTTGTTGGTATGGATCACCAACGAATCTTCCCTATAAAAATTGGTGGTGAACGGAAAACGTGGATACACATAAACGTGGCGAATCACGTTGTGCTCGGTAGAGTCGCCCAAATGCAGATGAAGCGGGTAGAACGTTTCAAACTTTTCGTTGATATTTCGTTCTGAATAAGCCTTGTACAATTCAACTCCTGTTATTTCAATCTCTCCGCCGCGCAGAATGACCTTGAAGCCACCGGTAGTTACGTCATCCATATTGTTGTAGGTGTTANNACGAAACTCTACGGCGGGNAATGCCGGGTCGAAAACAGTGTCCTTGAANGTAAAGACANNATATCGNTTTATCCTGGTAGAATCAACAGATACACCAGCCCTCAAAATAAGGGCTGATGNAAATGCCACTACCAATAATAATAGTGCTCTTTTCATATTGCAAAATTACCTATTTTCCCTCTCTTTCACAAATAGGCTTTGATATTTGTGTTCTATATCTTTGCTGATTTGCTTCCTCAAATCAATGGGAAGACAAATAGTCCAATCCCCGCGGTCGGTATGTACAACCAAGGAATCTTCTTCATAGAAAACTTGGGTAAAGGGAAACCGGGGATAGATTTTCACGCATTGAACTTCATTGGTTCGCAGAGAATCGCCCAAATGGATCTGTAGCGGATAGAACGTGCTATACCTTTTGTTGATTTTAAGTTCAGCGGAGGCCTTGTAGAGTTCAACACCGGTTATTTCAAGCTCGCCTTTTCGAACTTTCACTTCAAAGCCGGCGGTTGTTACACCGTCAAAGTTATTGTAAGTTATAGCCCTAAATTCCACATCAGGCAAATTCGGTTCGAAAATCGTATCTTGGAGTAATACCACTTCAAAACCATTTACACGCAGGATTCGGGCCAGAGCCTGGCTTTCCCGCAAAAGGCC
>JAAVGX010000005.1 GCA_014800065.1 Bacteroidales bacterium
GCTCGTTCCGAGCGTCCTTTTGACCAGCAACCCCCACCGCCTCCAGCTCGACGAAAATAGCGGTAGCCGCAACCGCCCTAAGAACAAGACAAGCAAAGGGATAACTCCAATCCCCCCCTAAAAAAAGCGCCCCGCAAAAGCAACACCGCGCAAGCGGTACTTTGTCTTTGGCCCCGAGCTTCAGCTCGGACTATACAAGGAGAGTCCCAACGCAAGTCTAAGTCCGCGAGCAAAGGCTCCGGGAACACTGCGGCAAAGAGAACATTGACATTTTGGTTACCCCCCTCTCTAAGATAGGCGAAAATTCATTTGGATGGCATTCAAAAAATCGCTAATTTTGCAATCCATGAGTTTTACTCACTCGATTGTGCCAACTTAATTATTTCCTATCATTAGACAAACGTGCAATGAAAATTAGATCTTTTCTTGTTGCATCATTCTGCACATTGGCTATGACTGCCAATGCATGCGGAGGTGACGAACCCCAAGTACGTCCTTTGCCCGACAAGGACCAACCCTCTGTTTCTGTGGACCCCACGAAACCCGACGAGGACCCGCTCGTTCTCCCCGAGCGCGAAAAACCCAATTTCGACGGCAAAATGATCGTAGGCTATTATCCTACATGGAACACCGCTTGGGGTGAACCCGACTTCGACAAAATCTCTCTCATTTGCCTGGCTTTCGCCGAAATGCGTGGCGACGGGCATCTCTACTACGACGGCGCCAAAAACATGAAGGACTTCATCGACCACGCTCATGCCGCCGGTACAAAAGTAATCATATCCCTTCGCGACGCGCAGAACGTTTCAAAAGCTTTGGCCGATGAAAAACTCCGCAAAAATCTCGCTAAGGAAGTGAAATACTGCATCAACGAACTTAACCTCGACGGCGTGGATGTGGACTACGAAGAATGGGGTGGTGAAGATGAATCAAAGAGCAACAACCTCGAACAGTTCTATAAAGATATTCGTGAGCAGATTGGCGACGGATACCTCCTCACAGCTGCAGTAGGCGGAGCTACTTCTCCCGACGGTAAAGTAAAAGCCAACGCTCTCACCCATCTCGACTATGTGTTCCCCATGGTATACGATGCCTGCGGTGGCTGGGAAGGCGGTAGCTGGGGAGAAGTTGGCCAGCACTCAAGCTTCGACTTCTTCAAGAATGTGCTCGAATATTTCACTAACGGGCTAAACGTACCCAAAGAAAAACTTTGTCTCGGCCTTCCGTTCTACGGCTACGAATTCTACGACGAAAATTCTACTAAAGGCGCAACATCCGTTACATATAGCCAAATGTTCAAGCGTTTCCCCGACCTGGACGTTGCAAACTTGGATAACGTAGGCCTGATCTGGTACAACGGCATCCCAACCATCAAGAAGAAATGTCAGCTCGCCCTGGATGAGGACATCGCAGGCGTAATGATCTGGGAGCTCACTCAGGACACTCGCGATGAAAACAGCCTCCTCAAAGCTACTCACGAAACTCTAAATCCCAAATAAACTTTCAGCTTTCCCTTACTTTGATGGCCGTATCATCACCGATATGGCCATTATTATAGGAGTAAATTTCAAAAAATACCTCCCGAAAGCAAGTGTTACAAAAATTATTGTTACCTTTGCAATCTGAAATCTCAAACATACACATATCTTACAATGAAATTACTCGAAGGAAAAACCGCGCTCATCACCGGAGCTGCTCGCGGCATTGGAAAAGCTCTCGCAGTGCGTTTCGCTCAGGAAGGTGCAAACATCGCATTCACCGATCTCGTTATCGATGAGAATGGTAAAGCTACCGAAGCCGAAATCGCCGCTCTGGGTGTCAAAGTGAAAGGATACGCTTCTAACGCTGCCGACTTCGCTCAGACTGAAGAGGTGGTTAAGGAAGTTCACAAGGATTTTGGTTCTATCGATATCCTCGTCAACAACGCCGGTATCACCAAGGACGGACTCATGATGCGTATGTCCGAAGGACAGTGGGATGCCGTTATTAACGTAAACCTCAAAAGCGCTTTCAACTTCATCCACGCTGTTCTCCCAATCATGATGCGCCAGCGTGGCGGTTCTATCATCAACATGGCTTCTGTGGTGGGTGTACACGGCAACGCAGGTCAGTCCAACTACGCCGCTTCTAAGGCCGGTCTTATCGCACTCGCCAAATCAATCGCTCAGGAAGTAGGTAGCCGTGGAATCCGCGCCAACGCTATCGCTCCCGGCTTCATCGAAACGGCAATGACCGCTCAGCTCCCCGATGAAGTTCGCGAAGAATGGAAGAAGAAAATTCCTCTCCGTCGTGGAGGTCAGGTGGAGGACATCGCAAATGTGGCCACATTCCTCGCCTCAGACATGTCAAGCTACGTCACCGGCCAGGTTATCCAGGTGGATGGCGGTATGAATATGTAATTCTGATTCAATTCTATGTAGATATTTGAGGTGGAGACAATGAATCATCATTGCCTCCATCTCTATCATATATTGACTTTAAAATCACTATGAAACAACTTTTTAAAGGCGCAGTAGCTGCCTTGGCAATGTGCGCNGCCCTCTCTGCCGGTGCTCAGGAGTGGAAGTACGTCAGNCTGGACGATTTCCCCCTTTACGGCACCCTCGCACCCGACGCCTCTGAAAAATATTCACGCCTCCCCGACTCCCTCAAGAATCAGGTACGCAAAGATTTGTGGGATTTGGGACTTCATTCGGCCGGTCTTTCGGTTCGCTTCCGAAGCGACTCTCCCCGTCTCCAGGCAAAGTGGCACAGCCGAAACAAATTCGCTATGAACCACATGACGCCCACAGGTATCCGTGGCCTCGATTTGTATATCCTTCAGGACGATTCCACGTGGACAACCGTAAGCAGCGCGCGCCCCTCAATGGCCTCGGCTTCGTCAAAGAGCACTCTCGTAACCGATATGGAACCGGGCAAAATGCGCGAATACATGCTCTNCCTGTCGCTCTACGATGGTGTGGACTCCTTATTCATTGGCGTGGATGAGGACGCTGTGGTGGAAATGCCCGCNGTGGACCTCCCCAAGCGTGAGAATCCCGTCATTATGTACGGAACAAGTATTCTCCACGGCGGATGCGCCACCCGNCCCGGAATGGCTCATACAAACATCCTCCAGCGCGACCTNCAGCGCGAAGTCGTAAATCTGGGATTCAGCGGAAATGCGCGACTCGACCCCGAAATTGCTCGCCTGATGGCCTCGGCCGATGCCTCAGTTTTCGTTATTGACCCACTCCCCAACTGCACAGCACCCATGGTGGAAGAAAAGATGGAGCCCTTCATCGCAATTCTGCGACAAGCTCATCCCAACACCCCCATCATGCTCGTGGAGAGCCCGNTNTTCCCGATAATGCGTTTCAATCAGGAGGTGGATTCCACAATCACNGACAAAAATGCAAAACTCCGCGCAATCTACGACCGCCTCAGATTGACCGACCCNAATCTCTACTATTTCGAAGGCGAAAAAGTGCTGGGAAACAACTACGAAGCCACAGTTGATAATTACCACATGACCGACCTCGGATTCCAACNCTTCGCAGATGCCATGCGCCCGACCCTCGAGCGTTGCGTAAATATGCACAAGCCNATNCTGGTAGGCCATCGCGGTAGTCTCTACGGNNTGGAAAATTCTGCCGAATCATACACCAACGGCGCAAAGATGGGATTCGACTTNCTCGAAACCGACTTCCGCGTAACNGCCGACACCCTCTTCGTTTGCTCTCACGATGAAACCACCGAACGTCTGGGCGGAAACCTGACCATTGCCGAATCAACCCTCGCTGCACTTCAGGCCGAACCCCTTCATCAGACCCGCGCCGGAGTGGAATACTCAGGNCGTCTNTGTTCAGGNCAGGAGTACATCGANATCTGCAAGAAGTACGGTGCACGTCCTCTAATCGAACTCAAGTGGAGCACCGGAATCAACTCTAAGGATTGCTCCAATATTCCTCGTCTGATTGAATTCCTCGATAAAAACGGTGTGCGCGACCAAGTGATTATCCTCACATCAATGAAGCCGTGCCTCGAATACATCCGCGAAAACTATCCCGACATCGAGCTCCAATTCCTAACCGGACAGTATTGGCCAAACCACTTCGACTGGTGCGTGGATAAGCGAATGGACGTCGACATCCAGCGTACTCACTTCGATGCCGANGCCGTGAANAAATTCCATGACAACGGNCTGAAGGTCAACGTCTGGACNGTCAACAACGACGANGACTACAAAGCCNACAAGGACATGGGAGTCGACATGGTCACAACCGATAAATATCTTCCCGAATAAATCTAAGCGAATTTGCCTATAATTATTTGGTAAATCCACGGAGATTGATTAATTTTGTAGATGGTCTGAGTTTTGTACTCACGGCCATCTTTTTTAGCGCTTTTATTCCTTTCAAATCTCTATGAACGTTCAAGTAAGCCTTACACATCTTCCTGTGATAAACTTTTCGCTCCAGCAGAATCATGTACCTGTAATTCGTGAAATTCTGCTGAAAAATCTCTCCGGGGAGGAACTGGATTCGCTTGACATCCACATTTCTTTCGATCCCGATTTTGCCGAAAAAACAGTCCTGCATGTGGATAAGTTGGGAATCGATGCAACGGCTACGCTCACCGATATTCCGGTGAAAATGTCCACCTCTTTTTTATCGAACCTCACAGAAAGGATCGAAGGGTCTATAAAAATCGAGGTGCTCAAGGGCGATGAAGTCGTTGGAACCGCAAGCGAGGAAATTTCAGTGTTGGCTTACGACCAGTGGGGCGGCCTTTCGATCCTGCCGGCAATGCTCACGGCTTTTGTCACACCGAACCATCCCGACATAGCCTNGATCATAAAACGGGCTTCCGAAATTTTGGCCAAGTGGAGCGGAAGGCCGGCAATGGATGAGTACCAGACCAAGGATCCCAACCGGGTCAAGCTCCAGATGGCCGCCATTTTCGAGGCTGTGGCCGAGCGAGAGATCGCCTACTGCACACCCCCCGCAAGTTTTGAGGACCAGGGACAGCGTATACGCCTCTTCGGCGACATCATTTCCGGTAAGCTGGGCACTTGCCTGGACATGGCGCTCCTTTATGCCGGATGCCTCGAAGCCGCCGGTATAAATCCAATAATTGTTCTTATAAAGGGACACGCTTTTGCAGGGGGTTGGCTTGTGGAAGAAACCTTTCCGGATACGGTCAACGACGATGTATCGCTCCTGACTAAGCGTACAGCCGACGGAATTAACGAGATTCTGCTGGTTGAGGCCACTTCCATGAATGCCGGCTCCGGCGATTCGTTCGACCTGGCCGTTAACAAGGCTAATAACCACCTGACCAACCCCGACAACTTCATCCTGTTCCTCGATGTGAAGCGGGCACGCAACGGTCGGATCAGACCTCTCCCTCTGCGAGTCGTCCGCGATGGAGTCTACACTATCGAGGAAGAGCAGCAGGCCGAACGCACTGCCGATGCACCCGAACAGCTCGGTGCAACAACTCAGGTAAGGGAAGTGGATCATATCAGCGTCAACAAGCAGGTGATATGGGAGCGCAAACTCCTCGACCTCTCTCTCCGAAACAGCTTGCTGAACACTCGAATCACCAAAAACACCCTCCAGCTCATTTCCGTAAACGTCAATGAACTCGAGGATAAGTTGGCCGCCGGTGCCGAATTCCGAATTCTCGCAAAACCGAAAGATTGGGACAATCCTCTCATGAGCGAGGGTATATATCAGACCCTCAACGGTACCGATCCCGTTTTGGACCTCGTGCGGAGCGAGCTTGAGCAAAAAAGACTGTACTCATACCTGAATGATGAGCAGCTGTATAGGGCTTTGACATACCTGTACCGTACATCCCGACTTTCGATTGAAGAAAATGGAGCCAACACGCTCTATCTGGCGGTAGGACTGCTGAAATGGTTTGAAACAGCGAGCAGCACTCGCCCGCGATTTGCCCCCATTATCCTCATTCCTATTGAAATTATACGTCGTTCGGCTTCCTTAGGATACATTATCCGAACCCGCGATGAAGACACGGTCATTAATATCACCCTCCTTGAACTCCTGCGCCAGGATTACGGCATCACTATCGGAGGACTCGAATCTTTGACCGTCGACGGCAGGAGCGTGAACGTGAATCTGATTTTCAACGTTATCCGGCGCGCAATCATGGCGCGACCGGGGTGGGACGTGGAAGAGCAGGCTATTATCGGCAATTTCTCTTTCAATAAGTTCATTATGTGGAACGATATCCACAACAATGCCGATAAGCTCAGCCGGAACAAAATCGTTTCAAGCCTTATTGCCGGTAAGTTGGAAGAGGATTTGGCTGCCCAAAACGAAACCCAAGTCGACTTCGATGTGGATTTTCCCGCCGGTTCGGTTGCGCTCCCCATCGGTGCCGATTCCTCGCAGTTCGCAGCTATATGCGAAGCCGTGGCGCAGAAGAGTTTTATTCTTCATGGACCTCCCGGAACAGGTAAGTCGCAGACTATTACCAATATTATTGCAAATGCCCTCTACAACGGGAAAAAGGTCCTGTTTGTGGCCGAAAAAATGGCCGCTCTGCAGGTGGTACAGCGAAGACTCGAAGCTATTGGCCTTGCTCCTTTCTGCTTGGAACTCCACTCCAATAAAACTAAAAAGTCATATATCCTTGAGCAACTCAAGCGCACCACCGAGGTAACAAAGCGTCGTTCTAACGAGGATTTCTCTATTCGGGCAGGCCAAATCAATCTCCTGCGCCGGGAATTGAACGATTATATCAGAGTGCTCCACCGCGTATATCCCGTAGGTTTGTCGCTCTACGATTGCATCGCCGGGTACTCCGCATCCACCTACTCGGGCCAAACAACTCTTCTGCAGTTCGGCGTACTCGAAACGCTCACACCCGCTTCCCGAGCCGAACTTGCCAACAAAGTCGGACAGCTTCAGGCAATCTGCAATCAATGCAAGGCCACCGCTGAACATCCTCTGGCCGGAATTGGAATCACTGAGTATTACGGAACTTTAAAGTCGGAGGCTAATGAAAAATTGACTGAATACCTTGCGGCAGCCGAGGAGTTCGCCTCAGCTGCACACAATTTCCTTGATGTTTTCGACTATAAATTCGACGACCTCACACCCGAAGCCATGAAGGCTGTCGCTATCATAGCTGCGATTTTGAATAAATTAGAGGTGCTACCCGTTGAATTACTATCTCAAGCCGGCAACGATTCTGTCTTTGACTCTCTGGAAAAGGCCGTGAGGCTTGGTACAGAGCGCGATCAGGTTCGTCAATCCCTGCTGTCTCAATTCCGAACACCAATTTTGATTTGGGACAGCGAACTTTGGGAGAGCAAATGGCAACAAAGCGCTTCCAAATGGTGGCTCTTCAGAATTTTGGGTCGCTGGAAAGTCAGAAAGCAGCTCAAAAATTTATCAAACGGTACGTTTGACCCCTCCGATGAAAGTATAGAATCCGTTTTCGAAGCTCTGAAAACATATCGTAATCGTGTCCAAGAACTCGACAGTCTTGGAAATATGAACGATATTCTGGGCTCTTTGTGGAACAGCGGAAATGCCGATTGGCAGCAGGTAGATACCGTATCCGAGGCCGTCAGCGAGTTGAACCGTCAGCTCTTAATTCTCACCGGCGATATTGTCAAGGCCGCAGAGGTGAGACGAGCCCTCATCCGGAATCTCGATGCGGGAATCCGCGCTTTCCGTGATATCAACGGCCGGCGGATGAACAGGGTGGTTGAGGCAGATACTCAGGAGCGCTCGGCTTTGGATTCCGTCATAAATCTCCTTGACGCTCAAGTGCTTGAAAGCCTGTCTATGGCAGTCCGTAAGGAAAGGGCAGAGCAGTGGCGCGATAATCTCGACCTCTTGCACGACCGCACTGCATATAATGCCATGTGCCGGGTGATGGTGAATGAAGGTTTTGCCGACTATATAAATGCACTCAACGAAGGACAAATTCCCGTGGATGCTGTTGTGGCTGCCTTTGAAAAGAGCTTCTATCGAAGCTATGCCGAGTTTATTCTTTCAAATGAACCGGACATGAATTCGTTCCACGGCACACTTTTCGATGAAAAAATTGCTCGTTTCAAGCAATTCAGTGCCGAGTTCGAACGCCTCACTCGCCAGGAACTTTATGCCAAACTCGCTGCCTCACTGCCCGCCCTTCAGAAGGAAGCCGTGCAGAGTTCGGAAGTGGGAATCCTCCAGCGAAATATCCGCAACGGTGGTCGTGGGACTACCATCCGACGTCTCTTCGACCAAATTCCACAGCTCCTCACGCGAATGTGCCCCTGTATGTTGATGAGCCCCATTTCTGTGGCTCAGTACATCGATGCCGGTCGATCGCCTTTCGACCTCGTCATTTTCGACGAAGCTTCTCAGATGCCCACAAGCGAGGCCGTCGGTGCTATTGCTCGTGGTAAGAATGTGGTCGTGGTGGGCGACCCCAAGCAGATGCCACCTACAAGTTTCTTCGCCACAAATACTTTCGACGAAGAAAATGCCGACAAGGAAGACCTTGAAAACATCCTCGAGGACTGCCTCGCGCTTTCAATTCCTTCCAAGTATCTCCTTTGGCACTACCGAAGCAAACACGAAAGCCTGATAACTTTCAGCAATGTAAAGTATTACAACAATAAATTACTCACCTTCCCCTCGCCCGACGACCTCTCCACAAAAGTCGGATGGGTCAACGTCGAGGGTGTCTACGACCGTGGTCGCACTCGCCAGAATCGTGCCGAAGCCGAGGCGGTCGTCGCCGAAATCGAGCGCCGCTTGGACGACCCGGAACTCTGCCGGCGGAGCATCGGTGTGGTTACATTCAACTCCAACCAGCAATCACTCATCGAAGACCTGCTCAACGATTTATTTACCCGCCGACCCGATTTGGAAGTCAAGGCACAGGAACTCGAGGACCCCATCTTTGTCAAGAACCTCGAAAATGTGCAGGGCGACGAACGCGATGTAATCCTCTTCTCCATCGGCTACGGACCCGACAAAAACGGCAAAATAGCACTCAACTTCGGCCCCCTCAACCGCGACGGCGGATGCCGACGTCTCAACGTGGCCGTTTCGCGTGCCCGATATGAGATGAAGGTTTTCTCCACTCTCCGCGCCGACCAAATCGACCTCAATCGCACCTCCGCCGAAGGTGTGGCCGACCTCAAGGCCTTCCTCGAATATGCCGAAAAGGGACCCGATTATTTCACTCTTTCCACCGGGGTGGAATCAGCCTCTAACTCCGAGATTTCCGACAACCTCGTGGAAGCAATCGCCGCTGCTCTCACTGCTAAGGGCTACCAAGTGAAAACCAACATCGGCAGCTCCGGCTACAAGATTGACCTTGGAGTGGTGGACAGCGCTCACCCCGATAAATACCTTATCGGCATAATCTGCGATGGCAAGAGATATGCCGCCTCCGCTATGGCAAACGATCGCGTGGTCACTCAGGATTCGGTTCTCAGAATGCTCGGTTGGAATATATATCACCAGTGGGCAATGGATTGGTGGGATAACCCCGATAAGGCTCTGTCTGCAATCATCACAGCAATAGAAGGCGCCAAAAACGGAAAACCGGCTCAGCCCGAACCGACTCCGATACCCGACCCAAAGCCACAGGATGAAGCCACCCCTGAGCAGCCCGAAGAACAGGAATATGAGCCGGAAGCCGATCCCGACGCTATGCCCTACATAAAAGCCGATTTGTTTCAGTCGTCCATTAAGTCCGAACAGTTTACTGCGGGGACATACGATACCAAAGTCCGCAAGAAAATTGCCCGCGTCATTGAAGTCGAGGCCCCGATAAGCAAATCTTTCTTAATCCGACAGGTGCTCAACTCTTACGGCATAACCAGAACCGGTTCGCGCATAATCAGTCATATGGAAGAACTCCTTGAAAAGACCGGATACCCCACCACCGGAAAAGGCCGGATTTTCTACTGGAAAAACGCTGACGACGCACAGAATTACGCCATATATCGTCCTGTTTCTGAGCGCGATGCTCGTGACATCGCTCCCGAAGAATATGCAGTTGCCATTCGAAACATTCTCCGTGAACAGATTTCCCTGCCCTACGACAGCCTCAAAAAGGAAACAGCACTCATTTTCGGATTCTCGCGCCTCTGCGACAGCGTAAACTACGGTGTTGACCGCGGCATAAAATACGCACTCGCCACCGGACGCATCATCGAAGAAAACGGCCGCCTCCGCCTCCCCACAAACCCCTAACCCATCGTAAATAGAAAAGAACAAAATGCCATCACTCAACTGGATAGGTAAAGAGAAGATTATCACCCATCATGCCGAAGTGCCTTTTCGCGTGCTTGAGCATCGCTATGGGTTCAATAGCATATGCCCTGACAGCACTGCGCCCAGCGGTACGGGTAATAAGATAATTCACGGTGATAATCTTGCTGCACTCAAATCGCTCCTTCCTGAATATGAAGGACGCATTGACTGTATCTATATCGACCCACCATATAACACCGGCAATGAGAAATGGCGTTACAACGATAATGTCAACGACCCCCACATACTCCGCTGGCTTGGCGAGATTGTCGGTGCTGAGGGTGAGGATTTCACGCGCCACGACAAATGGCTCTGCATGATGTATCCGCGCCTTGTACTCCTGCGTCAGCTGCTTTCCGACAAAGGCGCAATCTTCATCTCGATAGACGATAACGAGGTGTCGCGACTGCGCACCATCTGTGATGATATTTTCGGTGCAAACTGTTTCAAGGGTGACGTAATTTGGCATAAGACTTACTCACCCCGAAATGACTCCAAAGGCATCCCCACCGAAACAGATCATATCCTCGTTTACAGCAAATCAAAGGATTGGCTACCAAAACGTTTGGAACGTGACGAGAGTATGGATGAAAG
>JAAVGX010000006.1 GCA_014800065.1 Bacteroidales bacterium
GGGGGGACAGAGTAGGTGGAATTTTGTGTGGATTACCATTATGCTGTCGCCTTCTATCGGGAGGGGGCCTACGACGGTGTCGATTGTGTCCATGTAGGCTTTGTAGCGCTCGGTGTTGAGCATCAGGCAGTGTCGCCAGGTGCGTCCTCGCATTCCTTCGGGGGCTTGGCCGGTGCCTGTTTGCTGGCGGATTATGCGTTGGGAGTATGGGCAGACGCCCCAGTAGAAGGGGGTTTCTTTGTGTGTCAGGGCGTCTTGTTGGGCGAGGCCCTCTTTGACTTGGTTGGCGATTTGGGGGCGGGTTGGGCCTACGAACATTATGTCGTCGAATGGGGCTCGCCAGAGGAAGTAAGTTATCAGGAGGGAGCGGGAGTCGATGTTGGGGTCGTTGTCGTGTATTATGAAGCGTCCTGCTTGTTTGCCCTTTTTCCTGTTCTTTTCGAAGGCGTAGATGATTGCATGCTCCCATTTGCGCAGGCGCCGGCCTATGTACGCCTCGAATGGGCGACATAGGTCGGGGACGTAGCGGTAGCGCTGCTTGGGAGTGGTTTGTATGTACGCTTTCATAGTATTTTTGCCTTGTTTTTGGAGGCATTTGAGACATCGCAAAGCGAAGTCCGTACTTTTTTGGGCAAAGTTACGGTGGAGTGTGGGGGAATTATTGTGGTTTTTGCGCAATTTGACTTTTCTCACGATTTTGCTCCAGGTTCCAGACGCGGACGCGCCATGGCGCGTCCGCGTCTGTGAATCGTGGAAACAGTTTACGCTTCGGGGCTCTTTGGTCTTGGCGGGGTTACCGAGCTGAAGCTCGGTGCCGGAGACAAAGTGGTGCTTGCGCGGCGTTGGGTTTGGCTTTGTTACACTGCGGCAAAGAGAACATTGACATTGTGGATACAATTTAGCGTATCATCGGCGAGCATTGTTGCTCGATGCCCCGCTGCCCGGATTACGGCTCGGCGGTGGGGTGTTATTCGATGGCAGACCACCGTTGCCCGGTCGTTGCTGACCGCCAACCTGTGTGGGAATATCTACGTTGAAACCTCCGTTACCCCCGCCTGTATTCTGCGGCGGACGGTTGCCCTGCGGCGGATTCTGGGGCCGGGAGGGCTGTGGACGCGGTGGAGGCGGCGGACTCACTACTGTCCCCCAAAGAGGTGGTGCCGGAGGTGTCGAAACGCCCCACCACGGAAGGCTCGGCGTATAATAATTATCGTAGTAATAAACCGACGGCGCTCCGTCGGGAACATAGTCCATCCCTACGCCGATCAGGTCGGCGCAACCGCCGGCGGTGAGTCCCAGTAAAGCACCGCTTATTGCTGTGAGGAGTTTCGTCGTTTTCATTTTCTTTGCTTATTTTATAGGTGTTACTTATATCTATAACAAAGCAGCAGCCCCTCGGTTCATTTCCCTGACCGCCTAAATTTCCTCAAATACTGAGCTACTTATTCCTAAAATTTCACTAACTTTGCACATCTATCATATTTGGTGCAATGACTTACGAATATTCTTATCTCGTCATCGGCTCCGGTATTGCCGGAATGAGTTTCGCCCTGAAGGTTGCAGACGCCAACCACCGTGTGGCTCTGGTGTGCAAAACCTCTCTCGAAGAAGCCAACACGGCTTTGGCTCAGGGTGGAGTGGCTTCGGTGACAAACCTCCAAGTGGACGATTTCGATAAACATATACACGACACTATGGTGGCCGGCGATTGGCTCTCCGACCCCGCCGCGGTTGATATGGTCGTGCGAAATGCCCCCGAACAGATCCGACAGCTCATCGAATGGGGCGTCGACTTCGACCGACGCGACGACGGTGACTTCGACCTCCATCGCGAGGGAGGACACAGCGAATTCCGAATCCTTCACCATGCCGATAACACCGGCTTCGAAATTCAGGAAAGTCTCATCAAGGCGGTAAAGGCCAATCCCAATACCGACATCTTTGAAAATCGGTTCGCAATCGAAATTATCACACAGCACCACTTGGGAAAGATTGTAAGCCGACGAACCCCCGACATTACTTGCTACGGTGCCTATGTGCTGGATATCGAATCAGGCAGTGTCGACACTTTCCTGGCTTCCGTTACAATCATGGCTACAGGCGGCGTTGGCGCTGTGTATCAGACCACCACAAACCCACTCGTCGCTACCGGCGATGGAATCGCTATGGTTTATCGTGCAAAGGGTACAGTCAGCGATATGGAGTTCATTCAATTCCATCCAACCGCACTCTTCCACCCCGGCGACCGCCCCAACTTCCTAATCACGGAAGCTATGCGAGGCTATGGAGGCGTGCTTCGCAACCTCCGCGGTGAGGAGTTCATGCACAAGTACGACCCACGGCTCTCTCTGGCGCCCCGCGATATCGTGGCGCGAGCCATCGACTCAGAAATGAAGCTCAACGGCGACGACCATGTATTCCTCGACGTTACCCACAAGGACCCCGACGAAACACGCCGTCATTTCCCCAATATTTACAAAAAATGTCTCGAACTGGGCATCGACATCACAAAGGATTATATTCCGGTCGCACCCGCCGCCCACTATCTCTGCGGAGGTATTCGCGTGGATCTGAACGGCGAAAGCTCAATCCGCCATCTCTACGCCTTGGGCGAATGCTCTTGCACCGGACTCCACGGTGGCAACCGACTCGCTTCCAATTCCTTGATTGAAGCTGTGGTCTACGCCGAAGCCGCTGCACGTCATGCCCGCGCTCGCGTGGACGACATCGCCCTCCGAACCGACGTGCCGGCTTGGAACGACGAGGGTACTTCACACCCCGAGGAAATGGTACTCATCACCCAAAGCCTCCGAGAAGTCAACCAGATTATGGGTACATATGTGGGAATCGTGCGCTCTAATTTGCGCCTCGACCGAGCTTGGAATCGTCTCGACATTCTTTATCAGGAAACTGAGGACCTGTTCAAATGCTCAAAGGCATCCCGCGAGCTATGCGAACTCCGCAATATAATCAACGTGGGCTATCTGATTATGCGTCAGGCAAAAGAACGGCGCGAATCTCGTGGTCTCCACTACACTATCAATTATCCTCCGGTCCCCCGTAAATTATAACTTATGAAATCAGGAACTTACACATATCGTACGCAGGGCACATGCTCACGCGCAATTACTTTTGAAATTGATAACGACGGCGTGGTAACCTCTGTCGAATTCGATGGCGGATGCCCCGGCAACACATTTGGACTCAGTCAGTTGTGCAAGGGGCGCAAGGCTTCCGACCTCATCGCTCAACTTTCCGGCATCGACTGCCGTGCCCGTGGTACTTCTTGTCCCGACCAACTCGCTAAGGCGTTGACTCAAGTACTTGAAAACGAATGAGTAATCCAATGTGGCTTAAAGTAATTCTTGCAACATCCGTCCTTCTGTGGGCCGGGTCGGGGATTAAAGCGCAGATTCAACGTGGAGCAGGACTCATGGGCGATGGACGCTACGGCCAGGCCCGGTTGGAATTCGAACGAAAAGCCTCCACAAACACCCCCGAGGGCGCTGAAGCTGCCGCTGCGGTGGCTAACACCCTGTTTATGGAGGGCAATTTCAAGGCCGCTGCCGAAGCCTACGGCGCCGTCCCGTTGGATGCTCTGGCTCCGCGTCAGCAGGCTCAATGCGCTCTTAATCACGCCATTGCTCTGATTAAGCTCGGCGATGTGGATGAAGCTGCCGATTTACTTAAAGTATCACTTGAACATCCCGATACCGAAGCCGACTCTCACTACTATCTCGGCGCTTTGGCCTACGATGATGGCGACCTCGACACCGCCGAGGCCAATTTTAATGCGGTCTCGAGCGGCTATTTACAATCCGATGCCAACGTATATCTGGCCCGAATCAAGTACATGAGGCAGGATTGGGAGGATGCTACAAGCGCTGCCGAAACCTTGTTGCATCAGGGAAATCTCTCTGATGCTCAGCGACTTGAGTTGGAACGTATCAGTGGCGAAGCCCTCTTCCGTCTCGGTCGCCGGCACGCCGCCATGGATCGACTCCGACCCTATTTGCGCAAGGCGGAAGTTCCCGAACTTTCCGCTCTCTATATCGTCGGTGTGGCCGACTATGAGGACGGCGACTACGACAGCGCACTCGAAAAACTCGAACCGGTGGTGGAAAGCGCCGATGGTTCTATGCAGCAATCTGCTTATCTCGTTGTGGGTCAGGCACTTTTGCATAAAGGCGACCGCGATGGCGCAGTAATGGCCTTCAGCAATGCAGGGCGCGAATTCGAGGGCGGCGACGACGCTACTCGCGAAATGGCTCTTTACAACTATGCGGTGGCTTCGCTCGAAGGCCCCGTTCCTTTCGGATCAGCAACCCAACCCTTCGAGGATTACTTGAAGGTTTTCCCTAACGGCCCCCATGCCGACCGCGTAAGGGAATTACTTATAGCAAGTTACATGTCCGAAAGCAACTACGACGAGGCGCTGCGCCGAGTTAAGGCTATCCCGAATCCCGGACCCGAAGTTCTTAAGGCCAAGAGCAGAATTTTGTATAACCTTGCCTCTCGGGCCTATCGTCAAGGCGATTTTGCAAAAGCGCGAAATTTCATTTCTCAGGCCGGCTCGGCAACACGTTTCGACGCCCCTTCCGGCGCTGAAATGGTACTTCTTGAAGCTCAAATGCTCTCCGCCGAGGGTAAGGATGCTGAAGCAATCAAAAAATATGATGCCTATCTCCAGCAAGCTCCACGAAATGCCGCAAATCGTCCGATGGCCTCATATATGATGGGCTATGCACTTATGAATGAGGGTCTGCTCACTCGCGCCGACAAGGCCTTCGCAAATGCCGCTCCGGCTTTCGCAACCGACCGCGCCGTCTCCGCCGACATCCTCAACCGAAGGGCCGATGTTCAGTATTACGCCGGTAATTTTGCTGCCGCAGCCAATCTCTACTCGCAGGCCTACGAAGCTGCACCCAATTCCGGCGACTATGCACTGTTCAACCTCGCCCGTATGCAGGGCTTTCAGAGGCTATATGCCGAGGAATTGAGAACTCTCGATGCCTTCGAGCGCGATTTTCCTACATCCGTGCTCCTGCCTAAAATGTTGATGGAGAAAGCGCAGGCTCAAATTTCTTCCGGTAATTCAACCGCCGCTATCCCGACTTTTGCCCAGGTTATACGATCCTACTCCGATTCGCCCATGGGCCAAAATGCCTATATTCAGAAGGCAATGACCGAGGCCGAAATCGGTCGTATCGACGATGCCGTGGCTACTTACCAAGCCCTCATCACCGGCTATCCGACCTCCGATGCAGCTGCTCAGGCGGCTCCGCTGTTGAAAAATCTCCTGGTTGGTGCCGGGCGCCCCGAAGCATATCTCGCATTCATAGAATCTGTTCCCGAGGCTCCTGCGCCGGATGCGGCTGAGGCCGACGACCTCTCCTACGCCGCAGCCGCCAAACAATTCGCCACCAACAACGATACTTCCGCACTCTCGGACTATCTTCAGCGATTCCCCGACGGCATGCATGCAGCGCAAGCCCTTGAAGCTCTCGCCGATCAATTCTATGCGCAAGGCGATTTACCCGCGGCGGTCGAACAATGGATTACTCTCGAGCGCAAGGCCCCCGATGCCGAAACCGCAACAAGAGCCCGACTTGGACTCATGCGTGGCTATCGCGACATGGGTGAAATTCAACGCGCCGGAAAGGTTGCCGAAAGTATAATTGGCTCATCAGCTGCACCTATGGCAATAACGGAGGCAAAATTCATCCGCGCTCAAGCCTTTGCCGATGCCGAACAACCCGAACAGGCTGTGGCTCTGTGGATTGAGCTCGCCGATGACCCCATGAGCGAATATGGAGCCAAAAGCGCTTTCTTTGCCGCTGACGCTCTCAACGAAGCCGGGCGCTCCGAACCCGCTCTGCAACGTGCCAAAAATCTGACCACATCAGGTACTCCCTATCACTACTGGGTAGCAAGGGCTTTCATACTTATCAGCGACATCCTGCACGACCGCAACCAAGACTTTCAGGCTCGCGAATACCTCCAGGCTCTAAAGCAAAATTACCCCGGCAGCGAACCCGACATCTTCGACATGATAGATGACCGCCTGAATAATGATTAAAAGAAAATAAAATCAGCCTGAACAGGAATAATCAGGAATAACCAAGCAATCCCCCCTCCAAATATATGCGCAAATTCTTCCTTCTCCTCGCCATCACCCTGACCACCAACGCTTTCTGTCAGGATTTAAGCACCGAGATTACCGTCGACCGAACCGTTGTGCCTCGACTCGACCCCGCTTCGCCAATGCAGTCGGTCCAGCCCGCTGTACTCCCAACCGACGCGCCCCAAGTGCGACTCGACCCCGACGACCTCACCGCTGTGCCGCCATACGAACCACAACCCGGTTTCACCGCAAACCCCGCCGACCCAAACGCCGCTTCTTCGCCCTATCGCGGATATGTCCTCGCAGGATATGCCCCGGCTCACAATTACGCAATCCGCGCCGGATATTCTTTTATAAAAAAGCAACACACCTCTCTCGAGGCTCATTTGGGCATGCGCGGATATTCATACAAAGGTTGGAGCGACTTCGCCGGTGCTAAAACCACGCTGATGCGCCCTTACGCCGAAATCGACTTCTTCCACGCATTCCGCCCTACCACATTGTTGGAAATTCGTGCCGGCGGTAGCTACGACCGCCTCAGCGACAGCCCCAAAATCGGTGCCGATATACATCATGGAATCGGCAGGGCTAACCTCGACGGACGATTCTCTGCCCGAATTCACGAGTATAAACTCTTCTCCGACTTAAAAATCAATCATATACAGCTAAGCGACCCCCTCAACGTCAATCCCGACGCATATTCAACTACATTCGACCTCTCCGGCTCTCTAACCCCGGCCTCAGGTACCGGATGGGACATCGCTCTCCAAATGGCAGCACAACTCCGCCGTGGCCGTCCTCAGTTCAGCGAAATTTTCGGCCGAAACACCTGCGCAATCATAGGCCTTACTCCGGGATACTCATTCAAAGCCGCCAATATCAATTTCCACGCCGGTGTACGCCTCGACGGTACATTCGGAGCAGGGGAGGGTGCCTTCCATGCCGCCCCAAGGCTGGAAGCAACAACCATGCTCACCCGCGGTATTCACGCTCGTCTCGACGTGGCCGGTGGTGAATACTTCAATTCGCCCGCACGATGCTACGCCTACTCCCCTTGGGCTGTCCAGAACACTCTTTTCGCAAACTCTTACAGCCCCGTCGATGCAAAGCTCGAGCTCACCTTCGGTCCCACCGACTGGGGGACACTAAGCATTTTCGGACGATATGACCGAACCAACGACGTTCCCATGCCCATGATTATGCGTCAGACTATGACCTGGGAACGGGTGAATCTGTACGGATTCTCCGGCGGCGCTAAAATCAAACTAACACCCGCAAAATGGCTCAGCGCCGAGGCCGACGCCACTTTCACCCCCGAAGGACTTCACCAAGGCACACCCGATAATATCGACCGCGCTCGGTTCCTGGTAAACGCCTCAATCACAACCACTCCAATGAGCGGCCTCCACATCGGCATAAGCTACCACCTGCGGGCATCACGCGCTTTCTACGTCACCGACCCCCAGAGTACCTACCGCAGTCCCCTCGGAAATATCTCCGACCTCCGCCTCCACGCCGGATATCGCGTACTCGACCCTCTCACAGTATTCATTGCAGTCGACAACATCCTCAACCGCACCCCCGAACTCCTTCCCGGCCTAAAAAACCGCGGCATCCACGGCCTCCTCGGTGCCATCTACCAATTCTAAAGTATGAATACAATCTTTATTACCGGTGGTGCGTCCGGAATTGGAGCGGCCACCGTGGCGAAATTTTTGGACAATAATTGGAACGTGGCTTTTGCCGATGTCCAACAACCCGCCGAGGTACCGGGCGGAGCACTGTTCTTCCTTTTGGACACAAGAGATGCCGACGGTCTGCGCATGGCCGTACAAAAAACTGTCGACACCTTCGGCAGCCTCAACGCCGTTTTTGCAAACGCAGGCATACATCGCAAAAATACTCTGCTCGACATTTCCGATGAAGAGTTGCACACCATGTTGGACATCAACGTGATTGGCACCATCAACACCCTCAAAGCCACAGTTCCCGCCTTGCGGGATAGCGGCGGCGGGGCTGTAGTAGTGAACGCCTCCGACCAAGTTTTTATCGGCAAAGGAGCATCATTCGGCTACGGACTCACAAAAGGCGCCCTCGGCCAGCTCGTAAAAAGCTGTGCAATCGACTTCGCCCCCATGGACATTCGCATCAACGCCGTATGCCCCGCCACAATTCACACACCGCTGGTCGACAACATATTCGAGCGCCTGAGTGCCCGCACAGGCACACCCGTGGAAGAATATCTCCGCGAAGAAGCCGCACTCTTCGCCCCCGGACGAATGGGAACACCCGCCGAAGTGGCAAACATGGTCTACTTCCTCTGCAGCGACCAAGCCCAATTCTGCACCGGCGCAAACTACCTGATCGACGGCGGCCTCGTAAACTCGTAACCCCAAAAGCCGTCCCCCATCATAAAAAACATCGCTTCGCGATTACTGTTCTAAAAGAAACTACTATCCGGATTCGGGGTCGTGCTCAGGTGCGATCCCGTTTACTTTTCTCTATAAGAATTTTGCATCTCAATTATAAGATACTTTTAAAGTTAGATAGCAAATGATTCGAATATTTGTTGTAACTTTGCCAGTGCATGGGTAGAGTCAATCTCCGGCATAGTAAAATCAATTCTTGTCTATTTTTTTAGAATATGGTATATAAAATCACTGACATCATAGAATACATAATAGCTATTATAAGCGAGTTTGCATCCAGATTTAATCTCACAGACAAGCAGGCTTTCAGATATATAAGTTTTCATAAAGGAATATCATTTCTTGAAGAAAACTATGGCATTATCCATACACTTGATTTTGATGAAGCCGTAGATAGTGTGGCAATGTTTTGCAGAAAGTCAGGAGGTGAATTATGAAGCTTTTCCACGGATCAAATTTAAGCATCCTGACGATTGATCTTGAGAAGTCAAAACCCTTTAAGGATTTCGGTAAAGGATTCTACTTGTCAGACAATGAAGCTCAGGCTGCAGATATGGCTAAATTCAAATGTTCTATTTCCGGGGGAGCTCCTATCGTTACAGAATTTGAATTTGATTCCCATGGTTTGAATTCATCTATTCTCAAAGTAAAGAGGTTTGACACTTACTCAGAAGAATGGCTTGATTTTATCATTGCTAATCGAGAAGGGAAAGAAGTGGAAAAATATGATTTTGTATACGGCCCTATTGCTGATGATAAGGTGGGATTTCAGTTACGCAGATATAAGGATGAATTGATTGATAAGGCAGAACTGATTGAGAGACTAAAATACATGAAAGGGATAACTTTCCAATACTTTTTCGGAAGTGAGGAGGCAATAAAGTATTTGACAAGAATATGACTAAGGAATTCAAATATTTAAAGGAAGGTCTTGCTTCCGATTTGGTTCAGTTTCTAATGAAGGACTATGATATTGACCTTCATACGGCTCTGAGTACTTTATATGAATCAGATACCTATTCCAAAATTTCGGATCCCTCGACCGGTCTTTATTTTCAGGGAAGCCGCTATGTATATTCCTATCTTCAGAATGAACTCCAGACCGGATTGGTTGGGTAAAGTAAGTATTTCTATCGGAGTATAGTTAAACGACCTCAAATAGTGTCTTGGAACTTATAAAAATTCGGCAAACATAAGAAGCGCTGTGCCCAAGCACAGCGCTTCTCTATCTGAGAAAAGGATTTTAGCGGGTTTTGAGGTACTCGATGGAGTTCTTGGCCAGGGTTAGGACGTTGTCCTGGTTGGGGTTATTCTTGGGATGGGCGCTGATATCGGGGGTGCCGTCGGCGTTCTTGAGAGAGAACTCGCAACCACCGTTGCCTATGCAGAGAATCGTACCCTTGAACTCGGTGTTACCCTGCTGAGCTTCCCATACGTTGAGCTGAGAAACGAAGTCGATCTGGGAGTCCCAAACTCCTAAGGGATAGATGCCGTACTCTGTGGTAAGGATAGTGTAGCAATCCTCGTCCTGATTGCCTTTGCCTGTAAGAGCCGAGGGAATGTTGAAGAAGAGACAGTTGTGATCCTCAGTCCAACCCGGACCCTTGAAGGCAATCAATTTGCAACGGTCGTTTGAAGTGACCGTGAGGCCGCGGTAGATGGGGTGGGTGGTGAAATCACGGGTGAACTTTCCGCCCGGATTCAGGCTCACGGCCATATTCCATGTGTCGCCGTTGAAGCCGCCCTTGCCGGTGCCGATTGCTTTATCGTTGTTCACAAGCATATCCTGCTCGATACGGCCCAACGTGCCCACATATACTGTGGCGTGGCTCCAGAGCAACAGAGAACCTCCGTCGGTATACCATTGCTTGATTATCGGAGTGGCCGCCATAACCGATTCCGGCATTTCGAAAACATTCACTTCGGTGTCCGATTCGATGTCGCGTATCCAGAAGAGTACTCGGAAGAGGTCAATGTCGGCCTCGTTCTTGATAGAACTGAAACTTACGAAGCGACCGGTAGGATAGGCCTCGTGGAACCAAAGCCATGCCGAAGCCTCATCATCGTCGCCCTCGGCCACCAGCGCCTCGGGAGTGTCGTACACACTGAGGAAACCCACGGCAGTCTTACCGATTTTCAGAGATGTACTCACCGGCAGCGAGTTGCCTTCTGAATTGGAAGCCACAAGAGTTACGGTCCATTCTTCGCCGTCCTTTACATTGGCGATGGTGTAGGAAGTGGCGGAGGCGGGAAGAGTCTCGTTGATAGTGCGCGAATCACCGTTGGTGGCTTGGAATTCAACTGTGGTAGCCGTGGGGTTCGCGTCCCAGTTCACAAGCGCGCTATAACCACCCTCGGTGTCCAGCTGAGCCATCGACAGTCCGCTCATGCGTCCTGCTCCCGGACGTGTGTAGTGTCGAATCACACCCGATGAGAGATTGGTGCCGTCCGTGAGCTTGAACACGTAGGTATAGTCGATGTTGGTGTCGATGTTCGGGTGAGTAAAGCTGTTGCCCGACACTGTTTCCTGAAGCACAATAGTATTGCCGTTGTATACGGTCACCATCATCTGATTGGCCGATGAGGCCGGCCAGCTCCACACATAGTCATCGCCCTGAAGGACACCCTGAAGCGATTCCGCGCTCACCGGAGCCAGAATCGGCTCCACTATTTCATAGTCTTTATCCTGGCAGGCGCCGGCTACGATAGCCAATGCTCCGATGAGGAGACTTTTATATAGAGTTTTCATCTTTTATAAGTGTATTCCTGTTAATAGTTCTTGTTCTGGACGTATAGCCCGGGGATATAGTAGAGCTGGTTATAAGGGATAGGGAAGAATTCGTTCTTCTCGGCAGTGTAGTGGGCTTCCGTGAGATATTTGCCGTATTCCACACCATTGTAAACCGACTGACTTTCGGTGACGAAGTAGGCATTGAGCACTTCCGAAGCCACGCCCCAACGGCGAAGGTCGAAGTAGCGGCTGCTCTCCATAGCCATCTCAAGTCGACGCTCCCAGCGCAGGCACTTGCGGGCCTGTTCCTTGGTGGAGAAGTAGCTTTCGGGGTAGAGAGCGATGTCGCAGAAGCCTGCTGCATAGGCGATATGCTTGTCGATTGAGTTGGATGCACGACGGCGGATATCATTGATGATGGTGCGAGCTTCCGACAGATTGCCGAGTTCAATGAGAGCTTCTGCACGCATGAGCATCACATCGGTGAAGCGGAACACATAGTCGTTCATCGCAAATGCCTGCCAGGCCCCCTCGAATGTTTCCCCTTCACTGCGCTGCGGAACTTCCTTCAGCGAGGTATAGAAACCGTAAGTGTTGGGAGTGCGGGAGTTGTCGGTGGTCATCAGGTAACTCTCTTCGTACTTGTAGGGGAAGGTGGGCATACCCACAGTGTGGAAAAGGCGAGGATCGTACTTCTGAGTGCCGGGGTTATCGAGCATCGGATACCGGTCCGTATCTACTTCGGCATCAAACATTGGCAGTCCGTTTTGGGTGCGGAAGGCGCTTACGAGGTTCTGCGAGGGCTTATGGAAGTCCCAACCGCACGACCACATCTTCCAGCAGCCGTTCAACACGTTGGACCAGTTGGCGCGTCCGAATCGGGTATTATCGTCGGTGTACTGGCTGGTCTGCACTGCAAATACCGACTCCTTGCTGTTTTTATACTCCGGAAGGAAGATGTCACCGAAATCCTCCATGTAGCCGTATTGGGAGTTGGCAACAACCTTAGTGTACTCATCCACCTTCTTCATATAATCATTGTTGATGAAGTTCACTCCCGTGCCTGACTCGTAGCCCGAGCCCCAGGCAATGGTAAGGTAGCACTTGGCAAGGTAGGCTGCAGCGGCTATTTTGTTGGCTCGTCCCCCGTCGGTCTGTACTTCAGGGAGCACGGAGTAGGCCTCTTCGAGGTCGGCGATTACCTTGAGGAAGAGTTCTTCGTAGGTAAACTCATCGTTGCGGGTTTGCTCTACGGTATTGTCCTGATAAACTTGCTCGTCCACCCAAGGTATCTGGCGGAACAGGCTCAGCAACTTGAAGTAGAAATGAGCACGGATAAATTTCACTTCACCTCGGCGGATTTTGGCAGTGCTTTCACCCAGGAGCTCGTCACCGCTGGTATTCAACGCCACCAGTGCGCGGTTGCAGCGTGAAATGCAGCAGTAGAGGCGGTACCACAAGGCATCGGTTTCTCCGGGAGTCGAGGCCGTCAGTGAGGTCCATATTTCAAGAGGATGATATCCGGTATCGGTAGTACCGGAGCCGCCCTTGAGGCAGTCGTCGGAGGTAAGGTCGCCGTAGGGCCATAGGTTCAGAGGGCAGTCGTACCAGCAGTCGCCAAGGGAGGCGTAAGCGGCGTTGACCATCTTCTCGGGTTGCTCCATGGCAGTATCTTCGTCAACGGTGCCCGTGGGAGGTACGTCGATGAAATCGTTGCACGAGGCTACGGTAATGGTGCCAAGAGCTATAAGCAGGGTGTTGAACAGTTTCATGGGTAAGAATTTATAGAGTTATAAGGCCGTAAAGACTTATAAAAATTTATAATTGAGGAGATTAGAAATCAATTTGCACACCGAAGGAAACGGAGGTCGACAGCGGGTATGCCCAGTTGGGATTTTCGGGGTCCTGGCAAGTGAGTGAGCTGCTCTTGATGGTGAGCAGGTTTTGGCCGGAAACATACACGCGAGCCTTGCTCATGCGCAGTGCCGACAGCACTTTCGAGGGTAGTGAGTAGCCCAGCTGGAGGGTACGGAGCTTGCAGTAGGAACCGTTCTCAACAAAGTAGGTGGATGCGCGGCCTTCATCGCCGGTGTTGTTAGTGGAGAGCATGGGGATGGTCGAAGATGTGTTAACCTCGGGCAACCAGGCGTCAAGTACTCGCACGCCCTTGTTACTGCCGGCATCTACTACGCTCCAGAAGTCGTTCTGATATTTTTGGTCGTTGTAAACATCCTGACCGATTACGCCCTGCCAGAACATCTGAAGGTCGAAGTTCTTGTAGCGTCCTTCCAGATTCAGACCGAAGGCCACATCGGGTACAGGGTTGTAGATCCAAGTTTGGTCGGCTTCGGAGATGCGTCCGTCGCCGTTGAGGTCGGCGTAACGGAGACCACCCACTCGGGCACCGGTCTGACCGGATGCAAGAACCTCGTCGCGGTTCTGGAAAATACCCTCGCACACATAACCTATTCGTGAGCCGTAAGGCTTGCGGGCTTCTACCAGATTCTGGGTTGTGGTGTGTACATATGAGCCTGTTGCTGTTTCGGGGAGGTACGTCACGCGGTTGCGGAAGAAGTCGAGGTTCAGGGTAGCGCTATAGTCGAATCCGCATTTGAGGTTGTCGCGCCATCCAAAGAGGAATTCCATACCCCAGTTGCGGAGGCTCGGACCGTTGAGCCAAGAAGCGCCGCCTTCGCCCATTGCACCAAGATACGCCGGGTTGATAAGCATATCCTTCACATCCTTGATGTAGGCGTCCACTGTACCGAACAGGCGGTTGTTGAGCATGCTGTAGTCAACACCTGCATTATACTGGATGGTCGATTCCCATTTCAGATTGGGATTCTCGGTCTGGGTGGCGTAGTAGCCCGAAGGGAACACACCGCTCTGTTGGAGCAGGATGTCGTAGGCGGTGGAGCTGATGCGGTCGTTGCCGTAGTCGGCGATGTACAAACCGTAGCGGGCTGTGTTGGAGATGGCCTGATTACCGGTCTTACCCCAGGAGAGGCGAACTTTCAGGTCGTTTAGCCAATGTTTGCGGATATTCTCGCTGATACGGTAGCCGAGGGTAACTGCAGGGAATGTACCATAGCGGTTATTGCGACCGAAGCGGCTGGAACCGTCGCGGCGGATGGTGAAGGAGGCAAGTAGCAGATCGCGCCAATTATAGTCTGCCTTGGCAAAGAAGGATATAAGAGCGTAGGCCGACTTGTTGCCTGTTGAACGTTCAACGCCGGACGATGCGTCGGGATACATATAGTCAGGTGTTTCAAGGTCGTAGTTCTCATTGTAGCCCGCGAAGTCGATGCGGTTCTGACGGAACATTTCCATACCTAACAAGGCGGTGAACATATGCTCGTCCTTGATGGCGAAGTTATAGTTGGCGGTGTTGGTCCAGGTCCACTTGGAGTCGTTTGCCTGGCTCAGGGTGGTGGAATTGGTATCGTTGTTAACGATGTCGCTGTGGAACGTATAGTTGTACGAGTGAATGAAAGCTGCATCGTAGTCCAGACCGAAGTTGGAACGGAGCACAAGGCCCTTGACGGGTTTGATATCGATGTATGCGTTGCCGAACAAGCGCCAGATTTTGAGAGCATTGTCCTTGTTGAACACGATTTCGCGAACCGGGTTCTGACGGTCGGGCATAGAACCTACCGGGCCGGCGAAGGTGGTGCCGTTGGTTTCGTACACGGGTATCGCCGAGGGCATCTTCAGGGCATTTTCCATCGGGTAGCAGTCCACCTGATCGGTGTAGGTCAAGGTGAAGTTTTCGCCTACGCTTACGGTCTTGGAGATGTTGAAGGTGGTGTTGATACGGGCTGCCAGATTCTCAAAGTTGGAGTAGCGGATAATACCTTGATTGTTGCGATAGCCCAAGGAGAAGAAAGAAGTGCTCTTTTCGGAGGCGGTACTAACAGCAACATCATAATTCTGAGATACAGCCACACGAGAAATTTGATCAAGCCAATCGGTGTTGCTCATCATCATGGTTTGCTTCGAATTCATATAGCCGTCGTAAAGACCATTGACGGTATAATCCACATACTGACCGGTGGCGGGATTGTACACATGCACCGGCAGACCGGTAGTGGCGTTGAGGTTCAGGCCGTAGCTTGATGCGTAGCCCACGGGGTCGATACCGTCGTTGAGAGCGGCCTGAGCCATCGCGGTGGCGTAGCCCTGAGTGTCGAGCAGCTTCATGGTGCTCTGATTGGTATAGAATTGGGTGGTCACATTGGCTGAAAAACTAACGTTCACCTTTTGATTTTCAGCAAGTTTGCCTTTCTTGGTGGTGATGATAATCACACCGTTGGCGGCGCGTGAACCATAAATTGAAGCCGAAGCGGCGTCCTTGAGCACCTGCATGCTTTCGATATCGTTGCTGTTGAGCGAGTTTAGGCTTGCCGTGGTTGGCACACCGTCGATAATGAACAGAGGGTCCTGAGAGGCGTTGAAAGAACCGATACCACGGATGCGCACCGTGCCCGTACCCACGGGAGAGCCGTTGCCGGTGATGGTCATGCCGGGAATTTTACCCTGAAGGGCACGCATAGGGTCAGCATCGCTCATTGTTTCAAGTGATTTAGTCGAAACCACCGAAACGGCACCGGTAAGGTCGGCCTTGCGCACGGTTTGATAGCCGACTACCACAAGCTCATCGAGAACATCGCTGTTTTCATTAAGATAGATGTTGAGCTGCGGTTGAGCCAACACCTCGGCTGTGGTAAATCCAACATAAGAAACAGTAAGAAAAGCATCTTCTGGAACTGAGATTTGGAAATTTCCGTCGATGTCGGTCACGGCCCCGGCACCATTGGCCTCGCACTTGATGGAAGCGCCGATCAGGGGCTCATCATCAGTGGCCGAAAGGACCGTACCCTGCACAGATATCATAACCTGTGCTTGTGCAACTGTTGCAAGCAGCAGCATCAGTAAGGCACTGAGAATAGATTTTTTCATGCTATTGTGATTTTTGTGATTTTTCTGCTGCAAAGTTACCTCCTTTATCATGCCTAATCTATTAAAAATCGACCCAAGTACGACAAAATTGGTGCAACACAACAAAAATATCGCTTTTTGCATCAAAATTAGGCCTATTCGCCGGCCCTTACGGGCGTCACTTTGTTTTCTCAGCGGAATTTGTTAACTTTGCCGTATGTATAAATCAATTCGCATACTCCGAATCATCATATCGCTCGTGGCTATGGCAGTTCCCACTTGGGCATTAATAGCCGGTTATGAGAGCGTCTTTGCGCGTATGCAGATTTTTGTGAGCATCACATCCGGAGCCGGTGTCATTTTGCTTTTCTGGGTTCTGGTCACTTTTATTTACGGGCGGATATATTGCTCCACGATGTGTCCACTTGGAACAATGATGGACTGCGTTGGTGCAGCTTCGCGCCTAATCCGCAAGCAGAGCAAGCAATTCCGCTATGCGCCACCGGCATCGCGAATGCGATGGATGTTTTTGGCGCTCACCATTGTGCTTATGCTTTCATCGTCGGCATTGATTTCCACATTGATGGATCCGTACAGTGCCTACTCCCGTATAATCGAGGAATTTATCGCCCGCCCTCTCGGACGCTCTTTCGACAGCATTCGCTTCGGACTTTCTACCCTGATTGTGGCTATCGTCACCGCCGTCGGTGTGGTATGGGCTGCATGGAAGAACGGGCGTGTAATTTGCAATACAGTTTGCCCGGTGGGAACGTTGTTAGGAGCTTGCGCCAAGCGTTCTGTTTTCCATATCGAAATAGAACCCGACCGCTGCACCGGTTGCGGTGAGTGCGAACGCGTATGCAAGGCAAGGTGCATAAAACTGACTGACCGCCTGGTCGACAATTCCCGCTGCGTTACCTGCTTCGATTGCACGGCAGTGTGTCCGCACGATGCTATAAACTATAAGGCGGGGCGTCATCAACTGGGAATTCCGATGCTGCAATCAACAAATCCACCGACAACAATGGCCTCGCTCGACGGTACCACACAACAGATATCACAAAATGAAACAATACCTCCAACTGCTTGAACATATTCTGGCTCACGGCACCGACAAGTCAGACCGTACCGGCACCGGTACCCGTTCGGTTTTCGGCTATCAGATGCGATTCAATCTCGAAGACGGATTTCCGCTGATTACGACAAAAAAGTTGCATCTCAAATCAATTATCCACGAACTTCTTTGGTTCCTCAAGGGCGACACAAATGTGCGCTACCTTCAGGAGAACGGTGTGCGAATATGGAATGAATGGGCCGACGAGAACGGCGACCTCGGTCATATTTACGGATACCAATGGCGCTCGTGGCCTGATTATAACGGGGGATTTATCGACCAGATCAGTCAGGCTATCGAAACAATCAAGCATAACCCCGATTCCCGCCGAATCATCGTCAGCGCATGGAACGTGGCCGACCTCCCCAATATGAACCTGCCTCCCTGCCACGCTTTCTTCCAATTCTATGTTGCCGACGGTAAGCTGAGCTTGCAGCTTTATCAACGTAGTGCCGACTCTTTTCTTGGGGTTCCGTTCAATATCGCATCCTACGCACTGCTGCTGATGATGGTGGCGCAGGTGACCGGACTTCGGCCGGGCGACTTTGTCCACACCCTTGGGGACGCACACCTCTACCTAAATCATCTCGACCAGGCCCGACTGCAACTCACCCGGCAACCCAAGCCTCTCCCTAAGATGATTCTCAACCCCGAAGTGAAGAATATTTTCGACTTCAAATACGAGGATTTCAAATTGGAGGGTTACGACCCACATCCACATATTAAGGCAGAGGTGTCAGTATGATACGCATTATTGTAGCTATCGATCGCAAGGGTGCAATCGGTCGGGAGGGCGACCTTGTGTTCCATATCCGGGAAGATCTTCGCCACTTCAAAGCCCTGACAATGGGAAGCACGCTCGTGATGGGGCGAAAAACTTTCGAATCACTGCCCGGAGTACTCCCCGGGCGAAGAAACATTGTAGTTACCCGCCAGAGCAATTTCAGCGCACCGGGCGCCGAAATTGCACCCGATTTGGCCTCAGCTCTTAAGATGGCAGCCCACGGTCCCGGCGACACATTTATTATAGGTGGAGCGCAAATCTATGAGCAGACCTTGCCAATGGCCGACAGACTCGACCTCACGCTAATTCCGCAAATAGCCGAGAACCCGGACACTTTCTTTCCCAATATTCCATTGGCCGAGTTCCGTGTACAGGACGTAACACCCGGCGACTCCGTGACTTTCGTGACACTTACTCGAAAGCGCACGACGGAGCAAACATGGGATTGATTCCTGTGTTTACCAAGATTTCAATGTTCTCTATGCCGCAGTGTTCCCCGCGCCTCTGCTCGCGGGACTTGCGCTTTCCGGGATTTCTCCTTGTATAGTCCGAGCTGAAACTCGGGGCCAAAGACAAAGTACCGCTTGCGCGGTGTTGCTTTTGCGGGGCGCTTGGCGGTTTTGGCGTTGGTGACATCGCAAAGCGATATCCGTACAGGCAGATAATCTTGATTAATCTTTAATTTGGGGACAAAGTTACGGTGGGGGGTTTGGGGAGTTATTGTATGATTTGCGCAATTTGCGTTTTTAACGTGAAAGTTAATGCAAAAAAAAGCCGTCCTCGATTGAGGACGGCTTGATATTTTGTGAAGAAGTTTCTTACTTAGCTTCGTCGATGGTAACGGCGCGGTCGAGAGCAACGCACTTGATACCGAGGTCGTTGAGGTTACCGTTGTTGGTGGTAACTTCTACCTGAGAAGCGGGAACACCGTTGCGAACGAGAACCTTCTGTACGTTGTCGGCACGGTTCTTGCGGAGTCGCATGTTGATGTTGTCGGTACCGGTGTAGTTATCAGCCCAGCCGGTGAGGACGTACTTCTTAGAGGGGTTCTGAGTCATTACGTTAGCGATAGCCTTAACTACGCGAGTGTTTTCAGCAGAGAGGCGAGAAACACCGATGGGGAAGTAGATGGTAGCGATGGGGCCTGCAGGAGCTTCAACCACGGTCTGGGTAGGACGAGCGAGGCATTCCTTGAGCTGAGCTTCGAGGTCGGCGATGCGAGCATCGGCAGCAGCGAGACGAGCGCGGAGAGCGTCGCAGTTTTCGGGTTCGGGATATACGGGTACCACGGGAGCGGTCCATTCACGCTGCTTGAAGTTGTAGGTCAGTGAAAGGAGAGCGGAAACGGGCATACCGATGGGGTTGTTTACAACAGAGTTGAAAGTGCGAGACATAGCACCCCAGCGGAGGTCGAGACCGATCTGCATCTGTTCGCTGATGCGGAAGTTCTGGAGAAGACCGGCGCGAACGTCGAGTACAGTGTTGTGGTAGCGTTCCCAGCTATCTTTGTTCTTTTCGAAAGAAATGTAACCACCGGCACCAACGTAGAAGATAGCGTTGTAAACACGGCCGGGACGGTAGCCACACCACCAGTTGGTGAGGTTAACCATAAGGTCGAACTGAGGACCTACTTCGCTGAATTTCTGCTTGTAGTAGGTGTCACGGCCATCCTTTACGGTACCGGGAACTACTGCGTTGAAGGTGCTGCGGTCAGCCACGCCCTTCATCTGCATCCAGGTAGCACCGAAGCGACCACCGAATACGGGAGAGAACCACTTGCCTACATAGAGGCCGGCCTGGGGAGCGATACGGTCGCCGAAGTTACGGAGCTGGCCGTAACGAGCGATGTACACGTTTGCACCACCTTCAGCGGTGATGAACCAGTTGTCTTGAGTGCGATTGAGCATCACGCCCTGAGAGGGGTCGGATACGTAAGTCACTTCCTGTGCGGCTACGGACTGAGCGCCGAACAGAAGGGCGCATGCGAAGCCAAGAATAGTAGCTTTTTTCATAGGGGAGTAATATTGGATTGTTTGTAAATTTGACTCGCTTGGATTTGGAGCGTAAAATTAGTGATTATTTTTTATATTCTATAACTTTTGCGAGGAAATTTTGTTCAATGAAGTCGAAAATTTAACATTTCAGTGTTAACATTATGAAAAACGCCCTCGCAAACACCAATTTTAGCTCAATTATCGGTTGAGGATAGAGCGTACACGGTCGTAAATGTTATCGGCTGTGAATCCGAACTTTACGTCGAGTACTTTGAAAGGAGCGGATGCTCCGAATCGGTTCATAGCAAACACCTCACCGTTGAAACCGGCAATCATTCTCATGGAAGCAGCCAGTCCGGCAGTAAGTCCGAACTGAGGTACACCGTCAGGGAGAACAGCGCGGCGGTAATCTTCGGGCTGATCGTTGAAGATACCCACGCAAGGCATAGACACAACGGAGGCTTTAACACCGTCGGCCTGCAGGAGTGCAGCCACTTCGCAAAGGAGTGATACTTCCGAGCCGTTTGCCACCAGCACAACGTCGGGGTTGGCAGTCTCGCCCCATGCCACATATCCTCCGCGCATTGCACCCTTTGCGGCCTCGATACGGGTGGTGCCTTCGGGTGCGGGGAGGTCGTGGAGGTCCTGGCGCGAGAAGATGAGTCCGGTAGGAGTATGAGTGTTCTCCATTGCCATGCGGTAGGCTACGGATACTTCGGCAGAGTCGGCCGGGCGAATGACCATCATGGAAGGCCGACCGCTGAAGTTGCGGATCTGTTCGAGAAGTCGCAGTTGTGCTTCCTGTTCGATTGGTTCGTGAGTCGGGCCGTCTTCACCCACGCGGAAGGCATCGTGAGTCCAGATATACTTCACGGGCAATTCCATCAAAGCTGCCATTCGGATAGCGGGCTTCATGTAGTCGGAGAATACGAAGAAGGTACCGCAAGCGGCGATAGTACCGCCATGGAGCACGATGCCGTTCATGATGCAAGCCATGGTAAGCTCAGCGACACCGGCCTGAAGAAAAGCGCCGGAGAAGTCGCCCTTGCGGAACTCGCCGGTTTGTTTGAGGAAGCCGTCGGTTTTGTCGGAGTTGCAGAGGTCGGCAGATGAAACAATCATGTTTCCCACCTTGCGGCCGAGTTCGGCAAGGATGTCGGCCGAAGCGGTGCGAGTTGCTACATTGGCCTTATGCTCGATAGCCTCGTAATTGATGTCGGGGATAACGCCTTCGATATAGCTTTTGAGGGTGATGGCATCGGCAGGATTAGCCTCTTCCCAAGCTTTGAATTCTGCGCGTCGCTGAGCAACAATCTTTTTAAGTTCACTCTTACGCTCGGCATACAGAGCCTCGACTTCGGGGAAAATCTTCCAGGGGTCTTCGGGGTCGCCACCAAGATTGGCGATAGTTGCGGGAATGTCGGCACCGGCTTTCGAGAGCGGTTGTCCGTGAGTGGAGCACTCTCCTTCGAGGCTGCTGCCATCTGCGCGCACCACGCCCTTGGCCATGGTTGTGTGTCCGATGATGATGGTAGGACGCTCAGTTTCGGCCTGAGCGGATTCAATAGCTGCGGAAATCTGAGCTTCGTCGTTACCATCGATTTCGATAACATTCCAATGCCAAGCACGGTATTTGCCGGCATAATCTTCATCGTCGACGGCATCGACCATTGTCGAGAGCTGAACACCGTTGCAGTCGTAGAACATAATCAGATTGCTCAGACCCAGCAGTCCTGCTATACGCCCTGCGCCCTGCGCCACTTCCTCCTGAATACCACCGTCGGAGATAAATGCGTAGGTTTTGTGAGCGACCACATCGCCGAAGCGGGCCTGGAAGAAACGTTCTGCGATAGCAGCACCGACGGCCATTGCGTGGCCTTGTCCCAGAGGACCGGATGTATTTTCGATACCGCGTGAGGGGTTCCACTCGGGATGTCCGGGAGTTACGGAGCCCCACTGGCGGAATTCCTTCAGCTCATCGATAGTGTACAGACCCGTGAGCGCCAGCACAGAGTAGAGCATTGGCGACATGTGACCCGGGTCGAGGAAAAAACGGTCGCGACAGAACCAGGTGGGGTCGTCCGGGTCGGTCACCAAATATTTAGAATAGAGCACGTTTACGAAGTCTGCTCCGCCCATCGAACCGCCGGGGTGTCCGGACTTGGCTTTCTCAACCATAGCGGCGGAGAGGATTCGGATATTGTCTGCTGCTTTCATCTGTTGTATATATAATATATGTGTATTTGATTGGACAAAGTATTACTCAATTTCGCCGTCGGCGTCATAGTTCTGGTACAGAAGGTCGTTGTAGGGGAATCTCTGCAGATGAATTTCGCGAGCCATCTGATACAGACGTTCCTTGAGTTCGTCGATATTAGTGCCCTTCTTGGCTGATATAAACACGCAGTTGCTGTTCATCTTAGCCATCCAGGAGTCTTTGAGTTCATCCAAAGTTCGGTTACGACGCTCGCGCGGGGTAAGGTCGTCCTCATCTTTTGGAATATGCGAGAATTGGTCGATTTTGTTGAAAACCATTAGCATAGGTTTATCCTCGCCGCCGCAGATTTCGCGCAGCGTACGGTCCACCACCTCGATTTGCTCCTCGAAGTTGGGGTGAGAGATGTCCACGACGTGGACGAGAATGTCGGCTTCACGCACCTCATCGAGAGTGCTTTTGAAGGAATCCACCAGGTGATGGGGCAGTTTACGGATAAACCCGACGGTGTCCGTCAGCAGGAAAGGCAGATTGTCGATAACCACTTTTCGGACAGTGGTATCGAGAGTTGCGAAAAGTTTGTTTTCGGCAAAGACCTCGCTTTTGCTGAGCAGATTCATCAGGGTTGACTTACCCACGTTGGTGTAGCCCACCAGAGCCACGCGTGTGAGTTTGCCGCGGTTTTTGCGCTGTACGGCCTTCTGGCGGTCGATAGCAGCGAGTTCCTGCTTGAGGAGCGAAATTTTGTTGAGGATTATACGACGGTCCGTTTCGATCTGCGTTTCACCAGGGCCACGCATACCGATACCGCCACGCTGACGTTCCAGGTGAGTCCACATACGGGTCAGTCGGGGCAGCAGGTATTGATATTGAGCCAGTTCCACCTGAGTTTTTGCACTGGCTGTTTGAGCGCGTTTGGCAAAGATGTCCAGAATGAGGTTGGTTCTGTCGAGGATTTTGACTCCCAGTTCGCGTTCAATGTTGAGCACCTGCTTGGTGGAGAGGTCATCATCGAAGATAGCCATTGCAATATCGCCGTCCTCTTCGATAAACTGACGGATTTCTTCCAGCTTGCCCTTGCCAACGAACGTACGGGGGTTTGGGTAGTCGAGACGCTGAGTGAAGCACCTGACGGCAGTAGCGCCGGCAGTGTCGGCCAGGAAGGCCAATTCAGCAAGGTACTCCGCCGAGCGAGCCTCATCCTGCTGTGGGGTAATGAGACCCACCAGAATTGCGCGTTCGGGCTGAGCGCCCGCGGGGATTATACTTGATTCTTTTGGCATGGCTTAGCAGTACATGGCCTCGATTTCATCTCGATATATGGCATTGATGGCCGGGCGGCGAATCTTGAGCGTGTTTGTCAGTTCGCCGGTCTCGATTGAGAATTCTCGGGGCAGGAGGGTAAAACGTTTTATTTTCTCGAAGCCGGCGAATCCTTTTTGCAAACGCTCGATTCGTTCGGCTATAAAGTGCTTGATTTCAGAGTTTTGGACCAAATCGTCGACGGAGTCGAAATCGATATGCTTCTTGTGGGCATATTCTTTGAGTGCATCGAAGGCGGGCACGATGATAGCGCTCACATACTTTCGCTGGTCGCCGATGATGGCAACCTGTTCGATGTAGCGGTCTTCGCCCAGTCGGCTTTCCAGTGCCTGTGGAGCGATATATTTTCCGTTTGAAGTTTTGAAGAGGTCCTTCAGGCGTTCAGTCAGAACGATGTCGCCGCCTTCGTCGATACGCCCGGCATCGCCGGTGCGGAACCAGCCGTCGGCAGTAAACGCCTTTTCGTTTTCTTCCGGGCGGTTATAGTAGCCCCGCATCACCGTCGGGCCTTTGACGAGAATTTCGTTCTCCTCGCCAATTCGAACCTGCACAATGTCCAAGGGAGTTCCTACGGTTCCGAACTTATAATCCACTAACGGGAAGCAGGAAACGGTGGCGGTAGTTTCGCTGAGGCCGTATCCGATCATGATGTTGATTCCACAAGCCTTGAAGAACTCCGTGATGGCCGGCGACAGGGGAGCACCGGCAGTGGGGAAGAGGACGCCGTTGTTCACACCGATAACCTTGCGGAGGGTGGTGAACACGAATTTATCATAAAATTTATATTGGAGTTCGAGCCATTTCGGGATTGGCTTGCCCAGGCGCGCATATTCCAAATTTCGCTTTGCACCCACGGTGAGGGCCCGTTCAACCATCAGACGCTGAACGCCCTTCATGTGAGCAATCTTATCCTGCACGGCCGTATAGACCTTTTCCCAGAAACGGGGTACGCTGCACATGCATCCCGGCTGAACAAATCGCAGGGCTTCCTGCACCTTCTTGGGATTAGGGTTGATGAACACGTGCACACCCACGCTGAGGCAGTAATATGTCCACGCTTTCTCGAAGATGTGGCTCATCGGGAGGAAGCAAAGGGAGGTCTGTTGGTCGGTGACCATCGGGAGGCGTACATGGTGAGCTTCGATAGCGGCATCGAAGGCGCTGTGGGGAAGAATTGCGCCCTTTGGCTCGCCGGTTGTGCCGGAGGTGTAGAGCAGAGTGGCGATATCATCGGGAGTAGCCTCGGCTGTGATAATCTCCACGGCGGCTTTAACGGCCTCATCAGCAGTTGCTCCCAATTTCAGCAACTCGCTGTAATGCATGGCTTTAGGCTCGCCCCTGAGGTCGGCCTGCGGGTCGATTACGACAACTTTTTCGATTGAGGGGCATTCGGGTAGAATGTCTATTGCGCAATCCAACTGGTTTTGGTCGCCGACCACGATGATTTTTGCGCCGGAATCGTTGACAATGAAAGCCACTTGTTCGGGACTGCTGGTAGCATAAATGCTCACGGGCACGGCGCGGCATCGCCAGCAAGCTTGCTCGGTGACAGGCAGTTCCGCAGCGTTTGCACTGAACAAAGCCACCATTTGCCCCGGGCGTATACCCATCAGATAGAGAGCCTTTGCGGCATTCTCAACATTGGTGGCCAGCTCGCCCCAGGTCATAGCCTCCGCGGCGCATACACCATCGGCTCCGTAGGTGACGGTGCTCAGGGCTATGCGCTCGTTTCCATAACGCTCTTGCTGTTGGCGAGCTAAATTTGTCAGTATATTTCGCATAGGATGTGTCGTTAGTTATTATATGCAGATGTATTTATTAAACATCTCAGCACCTAAAAAAGACGAGCGCTTAACAAATGTTGCTTTAAGCGGCGTCATTTGTTAAGCGATGTTAATTGTTTTTCCCGACGTTTGGGATTGGCGGGAAACCAACCCTTTCTGACTCGTTCGCGTTGTTGGAAAACTTCCAGAATCGACCAGAACGAAGAAAAAGCGACCACTCCCGCCAGGATTGAGAGGACCGAGTTTTCCACGGCCATCGAAACATAGCACATAGCGATGCCCAACAGCAAGAAAGCCCACCAGGAGCGGACTCCGAAGTAGTACTCAGCCTTAATCACGAGCGGATGAAACAGGCCAATAATCAGGAAAGTGGCCGCACCGACGAATAGGCCGCCGACATTCCACTGATCAAACATCAGGTTAATTGTTTCCATGGCGCAAAGGTACAAAAAAAATCCCGCATCACCTAAATTATTCCCACTTTCCCCACTGTTTCTCAGACTTTCCGTTCATTCGGGTGTTGGTCTTAACATTTTTTGCGCAGGGCGACGGCTCCATTTTTGGAAAATAATAGTTACCTTTGTGCTTTAAAAGCTAAGCCCATGACTGCAACCGCTCCTACCCTCAAAGCCGATTCGTGCGTAATCATTCCCATGTACAACGAATGTGAGAATGCCGCCGCTATTATCGACGCTGTAATGAACCTCGAAGTGGCCTTCGACATACTGGTCATCGACGACAATTCGCCCGATGGCACAGCTGCTATCGTCAAGGAAAAAATGCAGGAGTACCCCGGACGAGTGGACCTGATTGAGCGCGAAGGCAAGCTCGGGCTCGGTACAGCCTACATCACCGGGTTCAAACATTGCATCCAAAAGGGCTACGAATTCATCTGCGAGATGGATGCCGACTTCTCGCACAACCCCGCCGACCTGATCCGTCTGCGTCAGACAGCCATCGAGCAGAAGGCCGATGTGGTGATCGGGTCGCGTTACGTTACCGGGGTGAACGTGGTCAACTGGCCGATGGGACGTGTGCTTATGTCTTATTACGCAAGCAAATACGTACGCATGATTACCGGGCTTCCCGTGCACGACACCACTGCGGGGTATGTATGCTACCGCCGTCGGGTTCTGGAGGCGCTTGAGCTTGACAAAATCAAATTCAAAGGCTACGCATTCCAGATAGAAATGAAATTCACCGCGCACAAATACGGCTTCAAGGTTGTTGAAGTGCCCATAATCTTCGTGAACCGCGTGCTTGGAACGTCGAAGATGAATTCGAGCATATTCGGGGAGGCCGTATTCGGGGTGATACGCCTGAAATGGAACAGCTTTTTCAAAAAATATCCCGACTACTCCAAGCAATGAGCCGACATCTGGTGATAAACGTACGCCCGGTTCGACCGCATGGCGTAGACCCCACCGGTTGGGTGGTGATAGAGGATGGTCGTTTCGCTCAATTCGGCACCGGTAAAGCCCCTCAAGGCCCTTTTGACAGCGTAACTGACGGCGACGGGGCTCTGATGATGCCCGGGCTTATCGACACCCATGTGCACTTCCGCGAACCGGGGATGACCGCCAAAGCTACTGTCGCTTCAGAATCGGCTGCAGCACTTAGGGGTGGAGTGACGATGGTGTTCGACATGCCCAACACCGTTCCTCCGACCACCACTGCCGAGGCATTCGCACAAAAGGTGGCTCTGTTCGAGAAGGATTGCCTCACCGACTTCCGGTTATTTATCGGGGCAGCCCCCGGCATTATGAATGAACTTCCGCGGGTGAACCGCAGTCGACTGGCCGGTGTGAAACTCTTCTGGGGCGCCACCACCGGCTCCACGGGAATGCCCGCGGCCGATGAACTTGACCGTCTTTTCGACTACTGCGCCCGTGAAGGTATCGTAATAATGGTGCATGCCGAGGATAATGGTATCATCGCCCGAAACACCGCAGCGGCAATAGAAAAATACGGGTCTCGGGAGGCCGTGCCGGTGGAGGAGCATCGGGCCATCCGGTCATCGGAAGCCTGTCTTGAAGCCTCGCGCCAGGCAGTAGCGCTCGCTCGAAAACACGGTACGCGGCTGCATCTGGCCCACATCACCACCATTGAGGAGCTCGACCTCCTTAGCGCCGGGCCAATCGACCATAAACTCATCACTGCCGAAACCACTCCACTATATACTAATGAGGCACTGGCCGACCCTGCAAATATGTCGGTAAGGGTCAAGGTTAACCCGGCCGTGAAGGGAATCGCACAGGCCAAAGCGCTGCAAAAAGCCCTTGAAACCGACCTGATCGACACTATCGGAACTGACCACGCACCGCATCTGCTCGCCGATAAGCAAGGTGGCGCCCTCACCGCGGCATCCGGCGCACCATGGATTCAATTTGCGCTCCCATTGCTGCTGGAGACATTCTCACCCGAGCTAATCGCGCGCAAGATGGCCCAGGCACCCGCCAAGCTCTTCGGGCTCAAGGAAAGAGGCGAACTCACCCCCGGCTACCTTGCAGCATATACATTGGTAAAAGAGGTGGTGCCTTACACCGTGACCGATTCCGATGTCATCACCCCCTGCGCGTGGACTCCCTTGGAGGGTCACACCCTGCGTCACAAAGTCATCCTCACCCACCGCTGAGGTTCATATAGTTTTCTTTGTGAAGCAATAAATGCAGTTTTATCGTGGCAGGTGTTGCTGATTGCAATTTTTATTTATAATTTTGTGGCACATTGGATAAATATTTCGATATCGAAACAGCCGATGTCGGATATTTGTCATACCCGATCTACCTGAAAATCCAACCGTGAAACTGCCACTTTTTATTATCCTCAGCCTGCTCGTAGCCGCATGCGGTTCGTCGTATTCGCATGACCGGTCTGATTTGCAACATCTCTACGATACCCTTGACTATGAAATAGCTCACAGCGACGAGTACGCCCGAACGAAAGAAGAGCGCATTGTGGCGTTGAAAAGGAGCTATGACCTGTCACATGACACTGACGAGCGGACTGCAATCATCAATAATCTGATAGAGGAGTTTAACGCCTACCAAGCCGATTCGGCTCTATTCTACATCAGTTACAATCTGCGGCGCCCGGCGGTGGAGTCCGACCCCGTGGAGAGCACACGGCTGCTGATAAAGCGAGCCGATGTTTACGCTCACGCCGGGTTGTTTGCCGACGCGTTGGCGACTTTGCAGTCAATTTCGAGAGCGGAGTTGGACTCCACTTTGTTGGAGCCGTATTACTCGACTCAAAGCGCACTATATCAGTACTTGAGCGAATACACCAGCGAGCACGAAACCACCTTGGCATATGAGCAGAAGCGCAGCCTGTATGTCGACTCACTGAGCCGCGTGATAGAGCCGGGCTCGTTCAATCACATGGTGTATGTGCTTACAGAAGCGGCCCGAAACGGACATACCGACACAGCCATCGAGGCACTTTCAAACAGTCTTGACCAATATCAGTCCGGTTCGCGCGAATACTCAATTTTAGCATCCACGTTAGCTTATATCTACGAAACCGCCGGAGTGGCGGACCAATATAAACGTTATCTTGCCCTCAGTGCCATATCCGACGTCAGGGGTGCTGTAAAAGAAAATATGTCTTTCCGGGCCGTAGCTACCGAGATGTTCGAGGATGGAGATGTGGAACGTGCTAACAGGTATCTTAAGAAAAGTATAGCAGATGCGAATTTTTACTCGGCGCAGCTGCGCAATGCTCAATCAACCAAGATGTTGCCCGTTATCGACGAAGCGTATACCGCCGTGCAGGATGAGCTGACAGGGCGTCTGCGAGCCATGGTTTGGGTGAGCAGTATCCTTTCTGTCATATTGTTGGTTACAATCTTCCTGATTCTTAAGCAAGTACGAAATCTGCATCGGGCCAAGGACAAAATCAGTCTTGCTAACGAAGAGTTGAGCCGAATATCAACCAAGCTCAAGGAAGCCAATGAAGATATGCAGGGCAAGAACGCCGAACTTCGGGAGCTTTCGGAAGAACTCAAATCCACAAACACCTCCTTGGCGGAGAAAAACGGCGAATTGAGCAGCCTGTCCCACCAACTAAAGGTGGCCAATAAGGAGCTTGAGGTCAGAAACGAGCAGCTGCACGAATACAACCGCACCAAGGAACAGTATGCCGGACTATTCATGGAGTATTGTTCTTCGGCCATCTCTTCACTGCAACACTATCAGATGGCGCTTCAGAAACTTACCAAGGAGGGTTCTAACCGTGCGGCAATATTAAAGAAACTCGAGTCCACAGAAATTTCCGATCAGATGCTGAAAAACTTCTACGGAAAGTTCGACGAGGCCATTCTCAATATCTTCCCCTCATTTGTGGAGCGTTTCAACGCTCTCATCAAGCCCGATGATCAGGTGGTGCTGAAATCGGGAGAGCTGCTCAACACGGAGCTTCGTGTTTTTGCGCTGATTCGTCTGGGCATCGATGACAGCGCCAAAATAGCCGATTTTCTCCGGTGCTCCATCTCAACGGTCTATACCTATCGCTCCAAGATGAAAAAGAGAGCCCTCAACCCCGAAATATTCGAGGAGCAGGTGCGAAATTTAGGAAAATGAGCCTCATAAACCCTCGAAATGAATATTGATTTTTTAGGGTCTCGCAATAATCTAATACACTAATAATCAGCTATTAAGTATTTTTATAGGTTTTGATTTTTGTTTGATGCGCTTGCTATATAATAAAAGGATGGCGAAATTTGCCTACGCTAATTGGCCATTCACCTTATACAATCGAAATCACTATTAAATCAATACTTATAATGAATAGAAGACCACGAAATCCGCGAGCCCGCGTCATAGCACTGCTATGGGCGCTGGTTCTGATGTTTGCCCCGGTTGCATCGGCGCAGACATTGAATGTTTCAGGTGTTGTGTCTGACCCCACGGGCGAAGTCCTGATCGGAGTCAGCGTATCCGTTAAAGGCGACCAGAAAATCGCCGTCGCCACCGACTACGATGGTGCATACACACTGGCAGGAGTACCTGCCGACGGTACTCTCGTATTCAGCTATGTAGGCTTCCAGGCAGTGGAAACTCCGGTAAACGGAAGAACACAAATCAACGTAACAATGCATGAAGACAGCGAACTGCTCGATGAAGTGGTCGTTGTGGGTTACGGCTCCCTCAGCCGCAAGGAACTTTCAAGCTCAATCGTGCAGGTAAACCGCGATGATTTCCAGAAGGGTGCGATGAACAGCCCCATGGAAATGCTCACCGGTAAGGTTGCCGGTCTGAACGTGGCAAGCACAGCCGCCGCCAACCCCAACGGAAGCGCCGACTTGCAGGTGCGCGGCGCAACATCGCTCAGCGCCGGTAACGGTCCTCTGATTGTAATCGACGGTGTAGCCGGTGGCGATATCCGCACACTTGCTCCCCAGGACATCGAATCAATGTCAGTTCTAAAGGATGCCGCTTCGGCTGCTATTTATGGTACACGAGGTGCCAACGGCGTTATCCTCATCACCACCAAAAAGGGTACCGGCGAACCGGGCCTGCCTCTGATCACCTACGATTCCTACGGCGCTCTCGCATTTGAGAAAGATCGCCCCGAGGTACTCTCGCCCTACGAATGGCGCCTTGCACGTCGTGGCAACGACTACGGCGCAAGCACCGACTGGTACGAGCTCATTACCCGTAACTATGCTTACGATACCAACCAGTATCTCTCAATCGACGGCAGCCTCAACAACGGCGGTTACTACACCGCTTCCGTTAACTGGAAGAAGGCCAACGGTCTTGACATCGTGAGCCGCCGCGAAGAGTTCGGTGGTCGTGCTGCAATTTCTGCAAACGCACTGGACAGCCACCTGCGCGTAACAGCTTCTATCAACGCCCGCAAAGTAAAGGAAAATTGGGGTGATGACGGTATGTTCGACACTGCCTTAGGCATGAACCCCACCATACCCGTTTATAACGAAGACGGCTCTTACTACCAGCCCACTTCGCCCACCGACATCAAGAACCCCGTGCAGCAACTGCGCGTCAACACCTCCCAGGGCAACCGCACATATATCCTCGGCTCCACCGACATCAAGTATAACATCTGGAGCAACGAGCATCATAATGTGAGCACATCGCTCTCATACTCCTTCAACTATAACGACCTCAAAAGCGACTACTACACTCCCACCACCTCCGGCGAATCTTACTGGGGCGGATATGCAGGTCGTGCCTCGCAGCAGTACCAGAAATGGTGGACCAACCAGGTTGAATGGCTCGCTAACTATGGTTTCAACAAGAACAACCATGATGTGAAAGTGGTTGGCGGATACTCTTTCGAACGTTCCAACTGGGAACAGATGTTCATGCAGAACAACAACTTCACCTTCGACAAACCCCTCTGGAACGGCATCGGCTCCGGTACATGGCTGGCCGACGGTAAGGCTCAGATGTACGGAGGCAAAAGCCAGTCCACTCTAATCGGTTTCTTCGGTCGTGTTAACTACTCTTGGAAGAGCATGATTATCGCATCGGCTTCGATCCGCTACGAAGGATCCACCAAGTTCGGTGCCGACAGAAAGTGGGGTTCTTTCCCCGCCGCTTCTATCGCATGGGAAATGGTACAAGCTCCCTTCCTCTCTGACTATGTTCAGACCGTGCAGAGCCTCAAACCCCGTATCTCATACGGTGTGACCGGCCGCAGCGACTTCGACGCATACCGCTCAATGGCCACATACTCGCCCGGCGGTACATACCTCATCGACGGACAATGGATCACCGGTTATCGTCCCTCCAACAACGCTAACCCCGACCTTGGCTGGGAAAAACTCTCCAGCGCCAACTACGGTGTGGACTTCATGTTCTTCAACCGCCTGTACGGTTCTATCGAGTACTTCGACCGCCGCTCACAGGATCTGCTCTACAACTACACCGCTCCTCAGCCCCCGTATGTATACCCCGAAATTCTGGTAAATGTGGGTACGACCAAAAATACCGGTGTAGAACTCACCCTCACCGGCGACATCGTGGTGAACAAGCCCGTTACCTGGACCTCCGGTATCAACTACTCCTACGGCACAACCAAGCTCACAAAACTTTCCAACTCTATCTATCAGGCTTCCTATCTGGACCTCTACCAAAAGCCCGGCGTGGGTACCAGCGAGTACTTCTTCCGAGTTGAGGAAGGCGGACGAATCGGTCAGTTCTGGGGATATGAGTACGCCGGAGTAGACGAAAACCACAATATGCTCGTATACACCGCCGACGGAAATACAGTACCCGCCGCCGCAGCCGACCCCAACGACAAGCGCTATATCGGCGACGGTGCGCCCAAGCACTTCCTCACCTGGTCCAACACCGTTAAATGGAAGCAGTTCGACCTGAGCCTCATGTTCAACGGAGCCTTCGATTATCAGATTTTCAACATGCGTAAATACGGCATGGGTCTGCGTGGAAGCGGTTCCGACAACGTACTCCGTAGCACCTATCTCAAGGACCGCGACGTATGGTCAGGCGGTGGAGTGATTTCATCCTACTTCCTGGAACGCGGCGACTATTTCAAGCTCGAAAACGTTACCCTCGGCTACACATTGCCTCTGAAGAACCGTCGTCTGCTCGACTCTCTGCGCATCTATCTGGCTGCCAAGAACCTCTTCACTATCACCAAGTACTCCGGCACAGATCCCTCCGCAGTGACATCCACCGGCATCACACCCGGTATCGACGTTACATCGGCTTATCCCTCTGCAACTCAGTTAACTCTCGGTGTGACTATCCGTTTCCGCTAATCACCTCAAATTGACTACAATGAAAATCAAAAATCATATCGCCGGTCTGCTCGCCGCGACCGCAATGGCAGTCGGAGCATGGTCCTGCACCGATCTGGACGAAGTAACCTTCGACCGTATCGACGCCTCCGCATACTATCAGGACGAAAACAGCGTCAAGGGTGCAGTTGCATCTATTTACTCCAGCGCAACCAGCGGTTTTCTCGAACTGTTCTGGTACCTGAACGAATTTTCTGCCGACCAGATTGCCTGGCGCTCCTGGAACGGCGGTGCCTGGGGCTACGACGAAGCTCAGAAATTCGTGCTCTCCACCCAAACATGGAACTCCGAATCCGTAATCGTCCGTCAGGCTTGGGAACATGCATGGGAAACCATCGGTCTTTGCAACACCCTGATCAACGACCTCGAAAACCTCACCCCGCAAGCCATCGGCATGACCGATGCTCAGCTCAAATCGTACATCGCCGAAGTGCGTACAATGCGTGCCTGGGCTTACTACAACAACTACGAGCTCTGGGGCGGTTCGCTTCCGCTGAATATCTCCGTGGGCAATGAAATTCCCCCTACAGCCGACCCCGACTTCAACAAAAGCTGCCAGGTAATCTGGGACTTCATCGCGGAAGAGCTGGACGGCTGCTACAAGGACCTCACCGCCGAGGATGGCTCAAGCGCAACCCGCAACCGCATGAATCAGGGTATGAACCGCATGCTCAAGATGCGTCTGCTCCTCAACTCTCAGCTGTTCACCGGCGTGGACCGTTTCAGCGAATGTGCAACTCTGTGCGAGGAAATCATCGACGGTAAGTACGGCACCTACGAACTGGCCTCCGACTTCCGCAAGATTTACGACCACAACAACAATACCTGCCCCGAAGTGGTGTTTGCATTCGCAATGGAAGCCGGACGTATGACAAACAACAACCGTAATACTCCCTTCCTCCCCTACAACTACGACGAAATGTTCGACTACTCCTGCGACCAGAGCGGCTGGAACTGTACCTGCCTCGTGCCCTCAAAGGACAACTCCGGTACTCTTGTGGAATATGCCGGCTCTACCGGTGCCAAGAGCTTCCTGTTCGACTACGGTGATAAGCTCGGCGCCCCGTTCGACCGTATGAACGACAAGGATATCCGTAAGCAGCCTTTCTCCTGCGACGCAGCCGGAAACTGGAAGGGTATTTTCGCAATGGGCGCCCAGGTCAACTACAACACCGGCGAGCCCGTTCTCGCTGACGCCGACCTTCAGGACAAGCCTCTGATCTATGTGGACCAGGTGGGTACCTTCCTCAACCTCGGCCGTAACCTCGAAACAGTGATGAGCCCCCGCTGGGGCCAGACCAACTCCGGATTCCGCGTAATCCGCTACCCCATCTACCCCTCTGCAACCGGAATTGACTGGCGCGATGCCGACCAGGTGGAATTCCGCCTTGCCGAAGTGTTCTACACCCTTGCCGAATGCCGCCTTCGTGCCGGAAATGCCGGTGCTGCCAAGGAATTGGTCAACGAAGTTCGTCAGCGCTACTACTCTACAGCGGATGTAAACACAATCCAGCAGCCCGGCCCCGGCTTCACCGCATTCGATGCCGACTGGATGCTTAGCGAATGGGGCCTCGAATTCCTTAATGAAGGCCGTCGCCGCCGTACCGACCTCCGCCGTTTCGACAAATTCACCCAGGGCCAATGGTGGTTCTTCGGTCGTGCAACCGAAACCGACCGTCAGCTGCCCGCCAAGCGCGACCGCCGCTACGAATGGTATCCCCTGCCTCAGGTTGCTCTGATGGTGAACCCCGGTCTTATTCAGAATCCTAATTACTAATAATCGCCAACATGAAAAAATATAATATATTCACTCTCATGCTCCTTGCAATCCTGCCTTTTCTGGCCGGTTGCTCCAAGGATGAGATTATCTTCGACAGCGAACTCCCGCGCTTCGAACTCCGTGCAGGCTATGAGCTGCTGGAGGTGATTATGCCACAGGGTACCGGCACTGCCGACAAAATTTACATCATCGGAGACTTCAACGGCGGAATGGAAGCCGTTGGCGACCCTCTGTGGGAACTTGAAAAGGCACCCGACACCGACGTTAAGTGGGGCATTTACCTCAATCCCTCTACTTTCAAGAACGGTAAAACCCTCGCCGACGGATACACATTCTACTCCGTAGAGCAGGGTACCGAGCGCTCTCTCGAAAACGACCCCGTGGACCACACCACCGCTCCCGCAGTAGGTCAGCGTGCCAACGTTATCGTTTACCGCTGGTCGTCCTTCTTCGAAAAGCCCCAGGAACCCGATGAAGTGCAGCACGACGGATATGCCATTTTCGTGGTGGACAATACGGGATGGGATGGTCTGGCAATGTACGCCTATGGCGATGCGGAAGCCTTCGGCGGTTGGCCCGGCATTGAAGTGACCGGCACTCAGACCATTGATGGCGTAACCTATAAGTATTTCGACACCGGTGCCGCTAACGAAGGTCTCAACCTGAACCTCATCTTCAACAACAACGGTGGCGGTATTCAGTTGGCCGACTACAACGTAACCCTCAATCAGGACTTCTACCTCGAACTGACCGCAAATGGTGTCAACGAGTTCACACCCTCTGCACCAGTCGAACACGACGGCTACACCGTGTACGTATCCGACCTGAGCGGTTGGGATGCCCTCTACCTCTACATGTGGGGTACGGTCAACGACCTCAATGGCGGCTGGCCCGGAATGGCTCCAACCGGTAAGCAGACAATCAACGGAGTAGAGTACACCTACTTCGACCTGGGCGCAGGAAACTGCAATGCCGGTCTGGAAGAGCATGTTATTCTGAACAATAATTCCGGTAAGCAGGTGGATGATGTGGTTGTATTCAACCTCGACCGCGATGTGTACGTAGAACTCACATCGAGCTCAGCCCGCGAAATCGACCCCGACAACTACCAGCCCGGAGCAGCTCCCGAGCAACCCTCCGAAAAGACCGAATATAAGATTTATATCAACAATATGACCGGCTGGAGCCGACTCTACGTCTACGCCTGGGGCGATACCGAACTCTTCGGCGGCTGGCCCGGAGCTACCGCCACAAAAGCAGTGTACGCCGACAATGCCGTTTGGCAAGTTTACACGGTAATGGGCAGCGGCGAAACCGAAAATCTTATTTTCAACAACAACAACGGCTCCCAGTACGATGCACTCACCATCACTTTGGATAAGGATTACTACATCGTAGCTCAACCCGACAAAGCAGTGCAGGTAACCAAACCGGCCAATATATCTCCATTATTCACTCTTCCTGCAAAATAATAAGAAATGAAACTATCAAAGATACAGGCCTCAATTCTGGCCGTTGCATCACTGGCTATGACCGGTTGCACATCTTACGAGATAGATATGCCCCAAAACCCCGAACCTGCTGTGGGTCATGAGGTATCCTCAATGGTGGTGTATGAGGCCAATCCCCGACTCTTCTCGGTGAACAACGAATGTTTCCCCAAACTCACCGAGCGACTGGACAACATCGCTTCAATGGGCGTCGACGTTGTATGGATCATGCCTATCTATCAGGCCGGAGAACTCGAATCCTTCGGATCGCCCTACTGCATCCGCGATTTCAAGAGCATCAACCCCAAAATCGGTACTGCCGAGCAGTTCAAGGCTCTCGTTGATAAGGCTCACGGCCTTGGGCTGAAGGTGATGCTCGACTGGGTGGCAAACCACACATCGTGGGATAATGCATGGATTAAAGACCATCCCGACTGGTACAAGCACGATGAGGATAACCACATCGTATCGCCTGACAACTGGCCCGACGTAGCTCAGCTGGATTACAACAATCCCGATGTGTCGGCGGCCATGCAGGACGCTATGCTCTACTGGGTAAATACCTACGGAATCGACGGCTACCGCTGCGACTACGCCGACGGTGTGCCCCAGTCCTTCTGGACGAGCACCATCGAGAAAATCCATGCCGTCAATGCTGACTTTATCATGCTTGCCGAAAGTGCGAATACCGACTTCTTCAACTGCGGCTTCACCTGGGTTTATGACTGGAACAGCGGCTCGACGGTGTCCGGAGCATTCACCGGTGGCAAAGCAACCGAAGTTGTTTCCGAGGCATCCTCGGCTCTGAGCAACCTCCCCGAAGGCAAATCGCTCCTCCGCTTCGTTTTCAACCACGACACCGCTTCTGAGAACAGTGTTGACAATATGTTCGGCAGCCCCGAAGCTATTCCCGCAGCATATACCGCCGTGTCTATGCTGGGAGGTACGCCCATGATTTACACAACCATGGAAATTGCCGGACTCACGGGTGCGCAGTCGTTCTTCGACTACAAGGATTTCTCCGCCTCCGACTTCTCCGCTGACCTGGCTGCAAAGTATGCCGCAGTCAACAAGGCTTTCAAGGCAAGTGCTGAAGTGCGCCGTGGCGTGTTGGCCGATTACTCTACCAAGGATGTTGTGTGCTTCACGCGCTCAATTCCTGGACAGTCGCTTCTGGTGGTGGTCAATACCACCGGTGCAGAGCAGTCGATCCGCACTCCAATTTCCTTCGCCAATGCAACAATGACCGACCTGCTCAATGAAACCACGGTCACTGTTCCGGCTGAAATTCAGCTCCAACCCTACGCTTATACCATTCTCATGAATTGATGACATGAAGAAAACTCTCATCCTTTCAGCTATGCTTGCAGCCGCCTTAAGTGCGGCGGCTGTGAGCATTTCTTCGCCCGACGGTAATTTTGTTCTGATGGTTGAAGTTGACGATACCAACGGAGCTCCATACTATACCCTCCAATATAAGGGAAAGCAGATTGTCGAGCCAAGTGCGCTGGGACTTAAGACCGACCAGACCGATTTCGTGGACGGCTTCTTTATCGCAAGCACCGACACCGCCTCGGTGGACCGCAGCTGGCAACCCGTTTGGGGCGAATACGATAATATCCGCGACCACTTCAACGAGATGGCCGTAAACCTTGCGGATAAGGACGGAAACCGCGATATGACAATCCGTTTCCGACTTTTCAACGATGGTCTGGGCTTCCGCTATGAATTCCCGGCGCAGAAAGGCCCGAATTATCTCACTGTCAGAGACGAACTCACTCAGTTCAACTTCACCGACAACCACAAGCTGTACTGCATCCCCGGCGACTACGATACTGACGAATATCTCTGGACCGAAACTACATTCTCCAATCTCCCCGAAGCCCTCTCAAACTATCACCAACACTCCGAAGCCCAGCGCGCCGAGGGTCTTTCCATACAGACCCCCATGCTGCTTAAGACCGACGACGGTGTGTATGTCAACATCCACGAGGCGGCTTTGGACGGCTATCCCGCCATGCTGCTCGATGTTGAGCCGGAGGCGTATTCGTTCAAATCGCACCTTGTGCCTGACCGTCTGGGCGTCAGCGCGTACCTCCAGCTCCCGTTCAGCACCCCCTGGCGCACTCTCATCATCAGCGATGACGCTCGAGACATCCTTGCATCCCAACTGGTGCTGAACCTGAACGAGCCTTGCAAAATTGAGGATACTTCATGGATCAAACCCATGAAATTCGTGGGTGTATGGTGGGAAATGTTCACCGGTTATCAGAAAGGCTGGGCGTACTCCGACGATCATCTGGCCAAACCGGGTGTAACCGACTACTCAACCCTCACCCCCAACGGCCGACATCCGGCCAATACTGAAAACGTGAAAAAGTACATCGACTTCGCTTCCGAAAACGGAATCGACGGTGTCCTCGTTGAAGGTTGGAACGAAGGTTGGGAGGACTGGGCCAGCTACCGTAAGAACCGGCAATTCCTCTTCGACAAGGCATATCCCGACTTCGATGTGGAACAGCTGCGCGACTATGCTAAAGAAAAAGGTGTAAAACTAATCATGCACCACGAAACAGCCGCCAACGCCGCCGACTACGAGCTTCAGCTCGACCGTGCTTTCCAATTCATGAAGGACAACAACTACGATGCGGTAAAGACCGGCTATGTGGGTGCAATCATACCGCGCTCCGAGCACCATACCTCCCAGTGGATGGTGGACCACGCGCGCCATGTAATCGAACGTGCGGCCGATTATCAGATTATGGTCGACAGCCACGAAGCACCTCGTCCCACAGGTCTGTGCCGAACCTATCCCAACTGGCTGGCGCAGGAATCGGCTCGCGGAGGCGAATTTGAATCAATGGGCGGTAACCCTCCTTCCCACACTTGTATTCTCCCCTTCACTCGCCTCAAAGGCGGCCCGATGGACTACACTCCCGGCCTCTTTGAAACCCGGATGAGCTATTACAATGAAGGTAAGGACTCCCAGGCCGGAACCACATTGGCCCGCCAGCTCGCCCTTTACCTCACTATGCCTTCGCCCTTGCAGATGGCTTGCGACCTGCCCGAAAACTACCGCCGATTCCCGGATGCTTTCCAATTCATAAAGGATGTGCCGGTGGATTGGAAGGACTCCAAGTACCTCGAAGCCGAACCGAACCGCTACATCACCGTAGCGCGACTGGACAAGAACTCCGACAACTGGTATGTAGGAGCCATCACCGATGAAAATGCGAGAGTAGCCGAAATCGACCTCAGCTTCCTCCCCAAAGATGGAAAATATGAAGCCACTATCTACGAGGATGCTCCCGATGCTCATTGGCAGAGCAATCCTCAGGCCTATCGCATACGCACTGTAAAGGTGAAGCCCGGCATGAAATTAAAACAGCCCCTCGCACCCGGTGGCGGAGCTGCCATACAAATTAAAAAAATTGACTGAGAGTCAATTAATATAAGCAAGAACAGCAAAAATAGAAAAAACGATAAGATTGAAAACAAATGTTCCTGTATCGGCCCGCGTGTGAACGTAGGCCGATACTTTTTTAAGTAAAAGGTTGTTGGAGAACTATCGCATCATTTTTTGCCATTTGCGGTAGCCCAGAACGGCTATAACCGTGTAGATGGCGTAGAGGATGGTGTAGAAGTAGAGGCCTTTATAGAAATACAGGCCGGTGGAAACGGCGTCGACCAATATCCACGCTATCCATTGCTGGAGGTATTTACGGGCGAGCATCCAAGTGCCCACGATGCTCATGGCAGTGGTGAAGGCATCCCAGTAGGGTACGGTGGAGTCAGTTCCGAACCTCAGCCAGGCTGCCAGGACTGCGTAGATAGCTAGGAATATGGGTATGAGCCACAGCAGAGTGGAGCGGGGGACGGAAGTAATCGGGCGCACTGTGCGCTGCCTATTTTTGAGGTTGAAGGTCCATGCAATGTAGCCGTAGACTGCCATCAGGAGGTAGTATACGTTCATCGCACAGTCGGCGTAGAGTCCTTTGGAGTAGTACACCCACATTGAGAGCATAGGCATGAGCAGGCCGAAAATCCACATTTTAGCTCCGGCGTGGTACTCATAGTAGAGGTAGGCCAATCCAAGCAGAAAGCCTGCGAGTTCTATGATTTGAGAGAGTTCCATCTTAGAATCGGATTGTGATGGTGCCCATTGCATTGATAGGGGCCTGAGCGGCGTAGCCGGCGTAGCGGTATATTACTTTTGAGCCGTCGGCATCCACATAGTATCCGGCGCCGGAGTAGCCGTTGCTTTCGTACTTGGCGTTGAAGATGTTGTTGATGTTCAGGCCGATACGAAGTTCTTTCAGGGAGGGGATGTTTTTGAATGTGTAGCCCAGCAGGAGGTCGGACACGAAGTAGGCCTTGAGCATTTCCTCGTTGCTGTGGGCGTTGCTCATGTACTGCTTGGAAACATAGTGGCTCTGCAGGGATGCTTCGAAACCTTTGACGTTGAAATTGAAGGAGTTATTGAGCGTGAAGTCGGGCGAGAAGGCGATTGGTGTTGAGCCGATGTAGTTTGTGATAGGGTTGGTCCAGCCGTCCTCGTAGATGTATTCGGTGAAATTTCGGATTCTGTTTCGTGAAATTGTGGCGTTTATCTGCCATTCGAACCAGCGCACGGGTTTGAGGGCGCCCTGCAGCTCGATACCTGCGCGATAGCTCTCGGGAACGTTGATACTGAGGGGGTTGCCGGTATCGGAGAGCTGTCCGGTGGCCACGAGCTGATCCTTATAATTCATATAATACAGGTTCACGCCCACGTTGAAAATCTGATGAGAGAAGGTATAGCCGAGTTCGTAGTCGAACAGCCGTTCGGCGTTTGGAATGTGGGTTGGGTCGCCATCGGTGAAGTTGCTTCGCGTGGGCTCTTTGTGGGCCACGCTCCAGGAGGCGAAAGCGCGGTTGTGACCGCCGTCGGAGTAGTTCACACCAACTTTGGGGTTGAGAAAGTCGTAATTTTGGCGGTAGTCCATGCGTTGCATGGATTCGGTGGTGTAGTCGTAGTTATCGTTGGAGCCGTGGAGCTTATAGCCGATGTGGCGGTATTGGATGTCGGCAAAAGCGGTGAAAGCGCGGGAAATATCCACGTTTGCGCGGGCGTAGATATTTGCATCCCATTTCCCGGAATTATTGTTGTAGTACAGCTGGAGAGGGTTCAGAGGGCCGATGTAGTTGCGCACCCAGTCAACCTGGCCGAAGTGGTGTCCGCTGTAGCGGTTGGCGGCGGCTCCGAAAGCGATGTCGAGGCGATCGTGGCGGTAGATTGCCGAAGCGGTAAGGCCGCCGAAGTCGCTGTTTGAGTGCTTGAGCCGAATAAGGTCGGATTTCTTTACCTTTGTACCATCAGGGAGGAAATAGGGCGCGAGGCCGTATTCCTCAAGGGTGCGGTTGGTTTTGTACTGCCGGTAGTAGCCATCGCCACGGGTGTAGTGAGCGGCGGCGCTGATTCTCCACTTGTCGCCGATGGTCTGGCCGAAATGGAGCTGGAAATTGTGCTGGGCGAAGAAGTCCTTCTGGTCGGGATAGTATGCGATATTTCCTTCGGAATCAACGTATTGGCCGCAGGGGTTATATCGACGGCCATACTCCTCCATTTCTTCGCGCGAAGCGTAATCCCAGGCCATGTATGTTTCTTCCTTTCCACCGAATGCCACCAGGCGGAGCGTAGTTCCTCCATGAGAGTATGCAGCTTGGCCCATGTAGCTCCAGAGCTTTGATGACGCACGGTCGATGTATCCGTCGGAGCCCAGATGGCTGATACGGGCGTCGACGCTCCAGCGGTCGTTGAGCATTCCCGAGCCTACGCGGATGGTCTGTTTGTTGGAGTTATAGGAGCCATATGTCGCGGAGATTTCGCCGTAGGGGTCGTATGCGATGGCATCCGTAAGCATGTTCACGGAAGCGCCGAAGGCACCGGCACCGTTTGTACTTGTGCCTGCTCCGCGCTGAATCTGGATGTCGCGCAGCGAAGAGGCCAGGTCGGGCATATTGACCCAGTATACGCGATGACTTTCGGCATCGTTGACGGGAATGCCGTTGATAGTTACGTTGATACGGGAAGCGTCGCTACCGCGCACGCGCATGGAGCTGTAACCGATTCCCGCGCCGGCGTCCGAGGTCATCACCATCGAGGGGGTCATTGAGAGGAGATAGGGGATGTCGCGGCCGTCGTTGACCTTTTCGATGTCGGCTTTTTTCACATTTGTGAAGGCTACCGGTGTTTTGGCGGTAGCGCGGTTTGCCACGATTTCAACTTCGTGCAGGTTGATAGTATCGGCCTGCGCTGTCTCGGACGGAGATGTCTCTGCCGAGAGGGTTGTCGTGCCGGCTGAAAGCGCGAGCACGACCAGAATGTTTTTATTCATAAAATTTTTTCTCTACGCCGGTATTACCCGGATCAGGTTCAAAGGGTATAATCTCAGCTCGTCCAAAATCGGGACGCGCACCCCTAAAATTTATATTTATGTCCACATGGATGGTGCAAAAAAGTTGAGTAAAAAAGAAAACTAACCTCTGTAAAGCTTCAGGTGTAATACTAACGGGAGATTAGAATACAGTTATCTCTTTGCATGCAAATATACGGATAATTCGCTAAAAACTGTATATAAATTCATCAAAATTCCTATAATGCGGATTGTGGAAAGGAAATTAATAACACCTCTTTTGTTTTAGTCTCACTGAGTGCGTACTTGATTTCTTTTGAGAACCTAATCTCATTTTTTCGGCCATATCGTTCTAATAATTGCACCAAAGATTCAATAGAAGGGATACCGTTAGATCTATATGAAAATACGAGTATACTTTTATTATAGTGTTCTATGAGTTGTTGGAAGCCATTGATAATATTGTCTTTATCAGACCAGATACTATATTCTCTCTTTAATCTGAGATGCTTACTTCGGTAGTCAATATGATTGACCCAGTCATCATAATTAACCATACCATTGAGGAAATGGTAAAAATCAGCATAATCAACACCGACTCCCTTTTCATTTATATAAGGTGTATCAATATAAATCAAGTCGTATTCATTTTCGATCTTCAATGCATCCATGTTAGTGGACCGGCAACAAGTACCATTGTCGAATACTGCCCTATTAGCCTCTTCTGCAAAAGTCTTGAAATGCACATCAAAAGGAGTGTCCCAAGTTTTTTTATTTCCAAAAGAACGCTTGACATCCATCAAACGAACATATAAATTTTTACGGTGGAATAGGTTATAAGGTCTTTTGATTATACATGATTGAAACAGAGCAAACCATGCCATTGCTCTTTTATATTCATCATCAAGGGTGTTTATATTGTATCTAACAATGTCTAACCAATGGTTTTCCTCTTTTGTATAGTATATGTCTTGAAAATTATCTTCAATGAATGTAGGATATTGAACTGCCGGATCTTCTGTTAATATAAACTCTATATCATTTTCATCTAAAAGTACCGACTGATTCTCTATTAATGCTTTGCCAATAATTGAGTTAAATGGTAAGATGTCATTATATGTAATAGCCTTACCTTTATCTTTTAGCATATAGGCAACACTTCCCGTTCCTCCAAATGCATCCAATGCTGTGTTAAAAGATATTCCCGATAGTTCATGCCATATCCAGTCAACAAATTTAGCTTTACTCCCCTGATAGCGAGTAGAGGGGAATCTGTGATTGAAATATCTGTCTAATTCCGGAAATAAAGAATTTTGCATCTTATTTCAGATTTCTAAACTTTTTGTAACTCGAAAGATTGTTGTAATATGGCTTTTCCAATTCAGCATTTTTAGCCATATCAGTTGTAAGGAAATTCATCCAATAATCATCGAAGACTTTTTCTCCCATATCACTAAAAACGCCATTACCCTCTTTTAAATCGCCGATGCTGTTGATAGAGCCAATATTTTTAGTGTTTCCACTGCCCGGACGATCGGATGCAATCCTCCACTTTTCTTGGACGAAAAATGTTATATCTTTGATTACTGAAATTATTCTATCAAGTTCCTCGATAGAATATGTTTGGAATTCGTCTGGAGTAGTTTCATCATTTTCGCTATAGATTATGCCCAAAACGATATGTGCTTTATATGATGCGTATGGATATACTATATTTTTCGTACTCGTTCGACTTCTGAAATAACCCGTAAATGCACCCAACGTCATTCCATTAATTTTATCGTGACTCTTTCGATAACTACTTTTGATGTCAACTGCAAATAAATTGCCGTCATCATCGATAAAAGTAATATCCGGGTAGAAGTTTTGTTCTTTTGCAAGCTCCAATTTCAAACCATTATCATCAGCGAATTTACACAACAAAGGGAAAATATATAATTCGATTATCTTAGATACAACTTTTGTATCTTTAGATATAGTATACACATTTTTGTAGACGTCGATAAAACCTTTGACTACCCACTGTCCATCCTGAGTGGAAACAAACTGAGTGAAGCCTGTTACAGCCTCTCGCAGTCGGGAAATAAAATCTTCTTTAGTCATAAATAAGGATTTGTAAAATAATAATGTCGTTAGGAGGGAACGCTTGCTAAATAGTCGATTAGGACAAAGAAGAAAGGAAGAATTAAAACAAGTATATCGAATTAATGACTATATGAGAGAAGCTAAATAGTCCATGAAATTCGCATATACTTGTTAAAACCGATTATTCGGTTTGTCAGTCGAGGGCGTGGATTACGAGGCCTGAGCGCAGTTTGGGCTCGAACCAGGTGGTTTTGGGAGGCATGATGTTGCCGGTGTCGGCAATGTTCATCAGCTGCTCCATGCTCACGGGGTACAGTGCCAGCGCGAATGCCATTTCACCCGAGTCGACACGTCGCTTGAGCTCTTCAAGACCGCGGATTCCGCCAACGAAGTCGATTCGTTTGTCGGAACGGAGGTCAGTGATTCCGATGAGGTCGCGGAGTATAAGGTCGGAAGAAATAGTCACATCGAGTACGCCGATAGGGTCGTTGTCGTTGTAGGTGCCCGGGCGAGCGGTGAGGCTGTACCAATGCCCGTCCATATAGAGGGAGAAGTTGTGCAGACTGTCGGGACGATAGATTTCGGCACCACGGTCTTCCACCACGAAATTCCGCTCCAGTTCGGCGAGGAATTGTGCGGGTGTCATACCGTTGAGGTCCTTCACCACGCGGTTGTAGTCGATGATTCGGAGGTGTGAAGCGGGGAATGCCACGGCCAGGAAGTAGTTGTACTCCTCGTCGCCTCGGTGCTCGGCGTTGGCGGTTCGCTTTTCGTGTCCTACCAGGGCCGCGGCCGCAGAGCGGTGGTGACCATCGGCGATATAGAGGGCCGGAATGCGAGCGAACTCTTCGGTGATGGTGGCGATGTGTTCGGGTTTTTCCACCACCCAGAAGTGATGTCCAAAGCCGTCGGGAGCGGTGAAGTCATACTCCGGTTGCCCGGCGCTTACCTCACGGATTACGTTTTCGAGCACTTCATTATCGGGAAAGGCGAAGAACACGGGTTCGATGTTGGCGTTGTTGACGCGGACGTGCTTCATGCGGTCTTCTTCCTTGTCGCGACGTGTGAGTTCGTGCTTTTTGATGCGTCCCTCCATGTAATCCTCCACGGCAGCGGCCACCACGATGCCGTACTGAGTCCGTCCATCCATTGTCTGGGCATAGATGTAGTAGTGGTCGAGGTCGTCCTGCACGAGCCAGCCGTTGTTGCGGAACATCGCAAAGTTCTCCACGGCCTTGTCGTAGACTTTGGGATCGTGTTCATCGGTGCCCGGTTCGAAGTCGATTTCGGGCTTGATGATGTGGTAAAGCGAGCTTGGATTACCTTCGGCCTCGGCACGGGCTTCGTCGGAATTAAGCACGTCGTAGGGTCGTGAGGCCACACGGGTGACCATATCTTTGGGCGGACGAATGCCGCGGAACGGTTTAACTTTAGCCATAGTGAGTTAGCGTACGATGGTTTCGGTGCGGTCAGGACCCACTGAAATGATTGTTACGGGTGCGTTGAGGAATTTTTCGATGAAGTCCACGTAGTTGCGGAAAGCTTCGGGGAGCTCGTCGTAGGTGCGTGCTTTGGTGAGGTCGGTTTTCCAACCGGGGAATTCTTCGTAGACAGGTTCTACCTCGCCGGCTCCTTCGGCGTTGAGACCTACACAGAAGGGGAAATCGGTAGTGGTTGAGCCGTCGGGCAGACGGTAGGCGGTGCATACTTTGATGGTGTCGAATCCGTCCAGAACGTCGCTCTTCATCATAATCAGTCGGTTTGCGCCGTTGATCATCACTGCATATCGGAGAGCCACCAAATCGAGCCAGCCGCAGCGGCGTTCACGACCGGTTACGGCGCCGTACTCGTGCCCGATATTACGAATTTCTGCACCGGTGCTGTCGAAGAGCTCGGTGGGGAAGGGGCCGGAGCCTACGCGGGTGCAGTAGGCCTTGAAGATGCCGTATACATCGCCCAGGCGGCGAGGCGCAAGTCCCAGACCGGTGCAGGCACCGGCTGCAATGGTGTTGCTGGATGTTACATAGGGGTATGAGCCGAAGTCAACGTCGAGCATCGTACCCTGAGCGCCTTCACAGAGGATGCTTCGGTTTTCGTCCAGAGCGTGATTGAGGTAGTGTTCGGTGTCGATGAGGTCGAAAGAGCGAAGATATTCGATAGCTTCCAGCCATTCTTTTTCGCTGTTGAGGAATGTTTCGTCGGAATTGAGGTCCACTCCCATGGCTTTGAGCTGAGCGATGTGAGCATCGCGAGCGGCTTCATATCGGCTGAGGAAATCGGGAGCCTGAATATCGCCCACGCGCAAACCGCGGCGCGACACCTTGTCGGTGTATGTCGGGCCGATACCTTTGCCGGTGGTGCCGATTTTAGAGGCTCCTTTGGCCATCTCGTTTGCGGCATCGAGGCGGCGGTGGGTGGGCATGATCAGGTGAGCCTTACGCGAAATTTTCAGTATGTCGTGCAGCTTTACGCCGTCGGCTTCGAGGTCTTCGGCTTCGGAGCGGAACAGCACGGGGTCCAGCACCACGCCGTTGCCGATGATGTTGACGATGGGATGGCCGTCGGCGGCAAAAATACCCGAGGGGATAGAACGCAGAACGTGCTTGCGGCCATCGAATTCGAGGGTGTGGCCGGCATTGGGGCCACCCTGGAAGCGTGCTACAATGTCATATTTCGGAGCCAGGACGTCGACGATTTTGCCTTTGCCCTCATCGCCCCATTGGAGGCCTAACAGAAGATCTGCTTTCATTATATTTTTATTTTAGGTTTATAGTACTATTTATTCTTACGTTTTTTGCGTGCACAAGCGGAGCAGGTGCCGGTGATAATCAGTTCGAACTCATCGGGGTTGAAGGCCGAGTAGGTTCGACGTTTCAGGAAGCTGTCGATGTGAGGGTCGCGCAGGTCCTTTATTCGCCCGCAATCAGTGCATATTGTGTGGTGATGCGGGCTTGAGGTCTTTTCAAAAACGCGCCGACCTCCCAGCACTCTTGCCTGAAGGATGTTGGCTTTGACAAGCAAATCCACCGTTGCGAAGACCGTAGACCGCGCAATAGGCATGGTGCCCTTGCCAATCTGCTCATGGAGCTCTTCGGCGGTGAAATGGCCCTTCATTGCAAGGGCAACGTCCAGAATGGCACACCGTTCGGGTGTTGCCCGACCACCCTCCTGGCGGAGGTAATCGTTCAGGCGCCGTTGGGCGGACGCGGCCGGAGTTGCTTGTTCTGCCATAACGCCCACAAAGTTACAAATAATTTTCTTCAAAACCGCCAAAAACCGCAACAAACAGCCCCACCCCACCCATCCAAAAATCGCCAAAGGTGCTCCTGCCGAATTATCGCGCCGTAGCTACCTCTCGATAGAGCTCCTCAGCAAGCTGGTCAAGTGTGAGGCTGTGATCATATTCGCCTTGCGCTATCCTATTGCCTAACTTTGATAGTGCTACTGCCTCAAGTGCATCCATCGGGTCAAGGTTAAAATGATTTTCTATTCGCAACACAAGTTCCGAAAGTATTTTTTCTGCCAATTCCATAATGTCAGTCTTTAATTAAAAGGTCGATTGCTGCCGGAGTGCAAAAACAATATTGGATATATCTTCTCCCGGGATATTTCAGCCGTTGTGCCAGAATAACAAGATTTTGGCGTACCTGATAAGAGGCGCCAAATTCGGCTTTATATGCTCGGATGAGGGGATCTACGCTTGAATCAGCCACAGGCCCTATTACGATGTCATAATTATGTTGAAAATGCGACAAAGTTTTGTCACGGTTCATCATCACAAACTGTGCCCATTCCCAATTAGTTGTTCTGAACTCCTTTATCAGTATATTTTGGGGACAACGGTTTCTGTGAAAGATGAAAGCATTAACTTCAGGATTCTCGCCGCCATAAAGTTCTACATTGCGTAGGGCCATCGTAACCGCCCTGCTAAAGTCGGGAGTAAGGTAGAAACCCGCGCCGAAATCTTTGTGGGGTTTTGAGAAGTCCAGATTCACTTTCTCTATTCTACAATAGCTTCCGTGGTATAGCCTCATAATTCACCACCATTGTTGGCGCATACCATCGAAAGATTGGCATTTATTTCATCTTCCGACAACGTTTGCTCGATATCCATATATCGATTTAAGAAATTCAAGCCTTTGAAAGTCTTAAGATACCGGAAAGCACGGTCGAGCGGAATGTTTTTAAATCTTGAAAAGTTATAGATGGCAATCATAATCTGAGGCGCGTTCACAGTCGGGCTTACGACTTTGAGTTGCAACTCCGAACCCATCTTTCCTAAAATGAAGGACGCCACTTCGGGAGTGATCGGAGCACCGTGCTCAATTTTGGAAATGCGTGATTCCCCAAGGCCAACCAGTTTGCCAAGCTGGGCTTGAGTCAGGCCCGCCTTCTTACGCTCCATTTTTATGCAGGATCCTAATGTTGATTGAGATTCTTCTTGTATCTTCTTCATAGCCTAAGCGCATAGTTAATACGCAAAATTACTAAAAACTTTCCATATTTGGAAAGTTTCAATAATAATATGGCCTATTACTCTCTCCGGCAGCCCCTTTTTCCTAATTTCGGGAGGTGGGCTTTGTTGTACGTGAAAATTTATGTACCTTTGCGGTATGGATAGCTTTAAAACTGTGAAAGCTCCCGAAGGAGCCACTACCAATGATTATTTTGAGTTGAAACTGACTCTTGCCCAAGCCGATAGCGATGCCTGCGATTATATGGCGGCTCTGCTCGGCGACTTGGGCTATGAGAGCTTTGTGGAAGATGCCGAACATCCCGGGCGTTCGCTGACAGCTTATGTGCAGGCCCCGAGTTTTGATGGCTTGGCTCTGGATGCGCTCATTGCCGATTTTCCCTATGAACTCGCAGAGGGTAAGGTGGAGTATGTGCCCGGTCAGGATTGGAATCATGAGTGGGAGAAGAATTACTTCAAGCCCATTGTCATAGCCGGGCGAGTTGCCGTTCACAGTTCTTTCCACACTGATGTCCCGCCGGCCGACTACGACATTGTAATCGACCCCCGTATGGCCTTCGGAACCGGACACCATGCCACAACCACCCTGATGATGCAGGCGCTCCTGGACAATCCGCCCGTGGGGCTGAATGTGGTCGACATGGGTACCGGCACCGGTATTCTTGCCATTTTAGCATCCATGCTCGGAGCTAAGCGTGCCGTCGGTATTGAAATTGATCCCTTTGCGGCCGAAAATGCGGTGGACAATGTGGGGCTAAACCTCAAAGAGGATGCTGATGTGAAGATAATTTGCTCCGATGCCGCTGCGCTGACTTCCTTGCCCTTCAAGGCCGACCTGTTCCTGGCCAATATAAACCGAAATATCATCACGGGAGACATCCACAACTATGCATCGGCGATGGCTCCGGGGGCTACGCTGGTGGTGAGCGGCTTCTATGTGGCCGACCGTCCCGTGGTCGAAGAGGCTGCGCATGCTGCCGGACTACAGCTTGTGAGTGTCAATGATAAAGACAACTGGTCGTCCATGACTTTTAAACTTCTTGATAAATGAAGCGCTACCTGTTTCTTATAGCCTTGATTATTAGCGCACTGAACCTCGCGGCACAGTCGTCCGACAAAGATAAGGTCAAGAGCCATTTCGCATGGGGAGCCTCCACGGGCGCCTCAGTGGATATGAGCGGACATGACATGAGCGCCATCGACATTGATTTGGTGGCCGGATATCGCGGAGGTTGGGTAAAATTTGCCGGAGTCGGCGTAGGAGCGGAGATGATGATCAGCAATGGCTCGCGCGCCTTCCCCCTGTACGGCGAATTACGCACCAATTTCATGCGCCGACCATCCCTTTTGTTTTGGGACCTGAAGGTAGGCGTAAGCTTGAACTATCTTGAAGACTACGACCAAAAGCCCGGCGAATATATATCCACCGGCGTAGGCTTCAAATTAGCCCGTGGCGAGCGTTATTCAGCCCACATGCTCCTGGCCTACACCTTCCACCGCGCCGCCCCCTACGATCTCCACGCAGTAGGTCTCACCATCGGCGTAGTGTTCCATTAACCGCCCTGAGATGCTATTTTATTTGTCAGGTGCAGGTGGATATAACATATAAGTGTAAGCTATTGAAAATCAGCAATAAATGTAGGGACATCGCTTCGCGATGTAATCAATCCACTTTCATTTACCCCTAAAATTAAATACTCTGCCTTNCGAGGCTTTACGCGATAGTCTGCAACACCCTCGGTAATTTCAGAAATTATTTCTAACTTGCGGTTATTCTTCGTAGGCTTTCAGGGTGTTTTTCAGTTCGCGGATCATCATTGCGCGAAGTTCCGGAGGCTCGAGGACCTGCACACGGCTGCCATGACTGAGGAGCTCCTCCACCAGGTCGGGGCTGATACGCATCCGATAATGGAAGATGGAAAAGGTGTCGTGAATGTATTCCTCCTGAGTGTGATGAAGGGGTAAGGCTTGGAAATATTTTGCCTGGCTGCTTTCCACTTTGAGAACTATCCTCTTCACCTCCCCTTCCGTAAAAACGATTCCGAAGCTGTGACGGAAATATTCGCGAGGGTCGAAGGAGGGGTCGGGATTGAATGTTTGCTGCAGGATGCGCAGATTGTTGATGCGGTCCAGGGCGTAGGTCTTGATTTTTCCGTCGGCCGGTACGAGTCCGGTCACATACCACCGCTGGCGGAAAATTTTCAGGAAGTAGGGTTGCAGAACCACTCCCCGGTTAGGATTCACACGCCAATAAGCATGATAATCGAACTTGATTGGGTTGTAGGCCCTCATGGCGTTGATGACCGGTCCGAGGTGTTCCCGCGCAGAGGGTACATTTTCCACAAAAATTCGGTCGGCCAAGTCGTGGCTATGGCTGAGCAGGTCGTTAGTGTAGGCGGAGTTGAGTAGCCATGGAGTGACCCCTCCGGCATGTTGTGTACCCCCATCCTCGATGTAGTATTCGTAGGTACGGGGGTCGCAGGCTATTGTTATTTTGAAAAGTTCCTGCGCTCCCTCGCGATAGTTTGCGAAGGAGCGCCGGGGAAGCGGTTGTCCCTGGTAAAACTCGCTTGCTTCCCACTGACGGTTGATCTGCGCCAGCGTGATTCGGCCAAAGCGGCGGATTGTATCCACCAGCCATATGTAGCGATTGAGCAAGTTGTAGGACAAGGAAGGGACTTTATTAAACTGTTTTTAATTCATCGGCATTTTCTACCTCACCGGGTTTGTGACCGATGGAAAGGAGTCGGAGGCCGATTACGGTGAAGAGGGCGTTCATCAACAGGAGTTCGAAGCTGGTTTCGTAGCCGAACCATGCCATGAGGCCCTTCTGAAGGCACCAGCTCAGAGCCGGAGCTGCGATGCATACAACGGGCACCCAACGGTCGTGAACGGGTTTCTTCCAGAACATACCGTACACGAACAGACCCAGAATCGGGCCGTAGGTGTAGGAGGCCAGTGTGTACACTGCGGAGATTGCATCCTGGTCGGAGAGGTAGTAGAACAGGATGATAACACCGCCCATGATGGTACTCATCACCACATGTACCCACTTGCGGGTGCGGGTGAGCTCGGTGTCGGTTTTCTTCTTGTGCGCACCCATGATGTCGACCACAAATGAAGTGGTGAGGGAAGTCAAGGCGGAGCCGGCAGCCGAGTAGGCGGCCGAAATCAAACCGAGCACGAACAGAATGCCCACTATCACGGGGATGTCAGGGTGGGTGGCAACGGTGCTGAAAAGTTCATCGGTTTTTTCGGGATAAGCAATTCCTTTTGCATCAACGAAAATCACAAGCAGTGTGCCGAGCATAAGGAATAGCGCAATGATGAAGAATTGAGTAACACCGCTGACAATCATATTCTTACGGCTGCTCTTGTCATCCTTGCAAGCGAGGTTGCGCTGCATCATGTCCTGGTCAAGACCGTTAGTGGCGATGGCCATGAAAACACCGGCTATGAACTGCTTCCAGAAGTAAGTTCCTTCCTTGGGATTGTCGAAGAAGAACATCCGAGAAGTGGAGTGCTTGCTGATTTTATCCGTGAGTTCACCGAAGGAGAATCCTAAGTTGGTGGCTACGAAGTAAATGCAGAGTACCACCGACATAATGAGGCAGAAGCTCTTGAGAGTATCGGTCCAGATGAGTGTTTTCACACCTCCCTGCACGGTGTAGAGCCAAATCAGAGCGATGGTCACTATCACATTAAATATAAAGGGAATGTGCAGCGGAGAAAAAACAAGCATCTGAAGCACGGCACACACCACAAAGAAGCGCACCGCTGCCCCGAGCATCTTGCTCACGAAGAAGAACCATGCTCCGGTGCGGTAGGTGGAACGCCCGAAACGCTCTTCGAGATAGCCGTAGATGGAAATCAGATTCTTCTTGTAGAACAAAGGAACGAGCACGAATCCAATCAAGGCATATCCTACGATGAATCCCAGCACCATCTGCAGGTAAGCATATCCCTTACCGATAACCATACCCGGCACCGAAATAAAGGTAACGCCCGAAATAGATGCTCCCATCATGGCGAACGCCACCCACGCCCAGTGGGTCTGGCGGCCGCCGGTGAAGAAGGTGGAATTGTCCGAGCCTCGCGAGGCGAAGTACGACAGAGCCATCAGCAGCACAAAGTAGGCAACGATGGTGATGATGACAATGATAGGCATTGACATAACAGTATCTCCTCTAAGAGTGTGTTAACTTTTAAACGATTCAGCACAAAGAGAGATTTTGGAGTGATTTTTCAAAATCGAAGAAGG
>JAAVGX010000007.1 GCA_014800065.1 Bacteroidales bacterium
ACTGTGCGTTAGAAACGGATAAGCAACTTAAAGCGTCTGATATATATGCTAAATTGCAAGAACTCCTTATTACCAATAAATCTATTGCTCAAGATTCAGATCTTTGGGAAGAGTTACATAGTATTATCAAGACAAAATGCCCTAATTTCTTTATTTCCTTGAATCGTATATTTGAGAATAGAATCAATAAGGTGGATATACAGATTATAATATTAATGAAATTCGGATTTTCTGTATCGCAGATTAGTAAATTGATTAATGTGAGTTCATCTGCAGTTACCAACAGGCGAACAAAAATTTGCAATCTCATTCCAAATACAAAAATATCCAAGGATGAGCTAAACAAGCTAATTAGCTTATTATAAACCAATTAACCAAATTTGGATTATTCCTTTCCTGTACACATTTTATACATTTCTTTGATAGTGTACAAAATGTGTACATAATGGTTTGGTTTGTGGTGTGATTGAGCCCTATCTTTGCGGAAGAAAAAAATCACATCACAATGAAAAAATTATTTATTCTTTTAATTTTTATAATTTCTGCCGTAAGTTTATATGCTGATGGCACCAATCCTCCTTTTCCTCTTACAAAAGGAGGTCCCACCCTTGGTAACACTGGAGGATCTGGTACAGGAAGCGGTTCAGGAATAGGTAATGAAGATAACGACGATGATAAAGGCCAGCGAGCACCGGCGCGNCCTGTGTTCTGCTCCATTGACTTCGATGCTGCCCAAGTCAATATCACCGGCTACGACTCTGCCGAGATTGAATCCTACGAAATCTGCGATGCCGAAAGCCACACCTGTATCTTCGCAACCAACGATTGCGCAGAATTCGTTGCAGAACTCGCCAACATCAATCACACCGTCTATGTAATCTTCTACTTCGACGACTGCACACTCTGTGGCTATTTCACCCGATAACACACAGTTGTACAATAGGTGCAACTACTATAATTAACCATAAAAATCAAACCGTATGAAGAAAGTAATTAATGCCTTCATTTCCATGCTGGTGCTGATGCTCGCAGCCTGCACCAGCGAAGAGGTGCGTGTCGAGAATCCCGAACAAGGACTCTCCTCACACCTCCGCACCGCCGATGAAGCGGTTGCCATCGCCCAAAACCTCTATCAAGCACGACACAACTCTCGTGCCAACGTAGCCGTGGCTAATGTAGCCGTAATCGGCTCCAGCGCATCGCGTGCAAGCGCCGACACTCTCATCTATGCCGTAAACTTCGCCGATAACCAAGGCTTCACCCTCGTGTCCGCTGCTAAATCCGGAGAAGCTGTCATTGGTTATTCCGATGAAGGACAGTATAGGGAGGATGAAGTGGCTGAAAACACCAATTTCAGCTATTATATGGAAGCTGCCAAGAATTATGTTGAAGGTAACGTTGTAGTAGGTCCGTGGGTTCCAATGCCGGACCCGAGTGCTCCTACTAAAACTGTAGAAACAATTCAACCTCGTGTTTCTGTAAACTATGGTCAAGTGTACCCTGAAGGAGAATATTTTTCAAATAAGCTGGCAGGATGTGCCCAAACCGCTGTGGCTATGGTATGTTCTTTTTTAGAATGGCCAGTCATTATGGATTACAAATGCGACGATATTAATGTCTCATTTGAATTTCTTAATTGGACTGAAATAAAGAAGCACGTTACTTCTTCTAATTTTTCTCCCGTCAATGGAACGGCGTCGCATCAATGTACTGCTACATTAGAAGCTCACTATGCTTTAGCAAGATTGTGTAGAGAAATAGGCTATTTAAGTGATGCTGATTGCTCTAATCCTAAAAAAACTACTACCAAGGTGCCTCATATGATTAATGCAATTAATACGCTTTTTACCACAACAAATTACATTAAGATAGGCGAGCTGAGTAGCTATGCTAAGGGAGTCTTATATGAGACCTTAAACAAAGAAAATTGTGTCTTAATTGTGATAGGATATTCAGATGCAGATTTAGTGGAAGCTGATAAACATATTTGGGTATGCGACGGCGCTGAAAAACAGACAATAACATCAAAAGCTCTGCTTTGGAATGGCGAGTGGGACACCGTAGTTGAATACCGGTATTACAATCATTTCAACTGGGGTCAATGTGGAGACCAAAACGGATATTTCTATGATGGTGTGTTTGAATACAAACAAAATTTAAACACATATAACTACGATCACAATGTTAAGTACTTGAAAATAACTAAATTATGAGAAACCTATTCCAATTTTTATCAATTCTATTGTTGGTTGCGCTGGCGGCGTGTACCAATGAGGACGACGGGCTCGTTGTCGATGATGAAGTTGAGGAAGTGCCGGTTGAAGAAGTTACTTTTGACTTGACTTCCACCGAAAGCCGTGCTGCAGCTGATATTCTTGCTTTCAATCAGGACTTCTTCAAGGCCGTTGTAGCGTCTCATGCTGATCAGAGTAACGTGGTTTGCTCTCCCTTGAGTGCTTCTGTTCTTCTTTCTATGGTTGCTAACGCAGCCGACGGCGAAGTGCGCAATGAGATAACCAAAGCCTTAGGTTGCAGTGACCTTAAAGGTCTGAATTCGCTCAACCAAAAGTTTTTGCTTGCTCTACCTAACGCCGACGAGTTTGTTACGTTTACATCCGCCAACTCTGTATGGTATGATCAGCAATATACTATCGTACCCGATTTTGCATCCATTTCCAAAAAGTACTATGATGCTCCCAACTTTGGTTGCGATTTTCGAAATGGCGCAAATGTGGTTAAAGAGATTAACAACTGGTGTAGCGAAAAAACCAATGGTATCATAGATCAAATGTTGTATTCTCTTCCCGCTAATGTGCAGGCCGTTCTAGTCAATGCCATCTATTTCAAAGGGTCTTGGGCTGTACCTTTTAAAATAGAAGAAACGAGCGAAATGCAATTTTATGGATCAAAGGGATATAAAGATATAACTATGATGCATCGTACATGTCATCAAAACTATCTTTCTTCCAAAAACTTTGAGGCTGTAAAACTGCAGATTGGCGATAATAGATTTGAGGCATTCTTCATTCTTCCGAAAACAGATATTAACGAATTCATTTCAACGGTTGACTTTGAAAGTATTGCTTCAACTGAATTTGATGCTAAATACATCAGTTACTTCGTACCTAAATTTAAACATAACCCTGCTTCTCCTTTAATGCTTAATGCATCACTTGAAAGAATGGGTATAACCTCACTTACCACACCATGTGATCTGTCAATGTTTACTACTAAATTGGAGTCCGTTCATGAAATAATCCAAAGTACCGGAATCGAATTTACTGAAGAAGGTGCAGAAGGAGCATCTGTTTCTATGGATATACCTGCAAGCAGTAATATGGATCCCTGGGGTAGAGTAGTCGATGCAGAAGTGAAATTCGACCGTCCCTTTGTATTTATGATTCGTGAGACCACTACCGGCGCGCTGCTGTTTGCCGGCAAGATTTCCGATCTATAATAGATTTTAAGGTTAAGTTGAAAGGCGACCCCTACAAGGGGCGCCTTTTGTTGCATTGGATAGAAGATGGGGCGGGTGCTTAGGTAGCTTTGACCGGGCTAACTTTTGTTAAAGGTTACCGTCCTTTTTCGTTGAGATAATACTTTTTGATGCACCTTTTTTTACTCACCGCGGTGGAAAATCAGGCTGTTATTGCCCGTGGAACCTACTTTCAGCGTGGCGCGGGCACCCTCTATCACCGGTATATTGTGGGTCACATGACCGATGGGTACATCGAAGGCTATGGGGATATTCAACCCCGTCAGTACATTATCGATCATGCTGTACATATCCTTGTACGATTCATCGGGCGCATACTCTGTGAACTTGCCTATGATTATGCCCGCAACATTATCCAGCAGGCCGCTCATACGCAGCTGGTAGAAAATACGCTCCACCTTATAGATAGGTTCCTGAAGGTCCTCAAGAAACAAAATTGAGCCGGGCTTCAGTATATCGTACGGCGTGTTGATAAGCTCAGCCACAACCGACAGATTACCCCCGTAGAGCGGACCGGTGGCTATGCCGAAGTGATCATACTCGTGGGTGGGGAAGGTGTACACCGGACGCTCACCGCGCAGTATGCCGAAGAGCGCCACATTGTCGGCATCTTCAGTGCCATGCTGGATGGCCGCACACATATTGGAGTGAATACTTGCTATACCCTTTTTTGCCATCAGCGCATGCAATGCCGATATATCCGAAAAACCAATCACCCACTTGGGGTCTTCTTTAATGGGCAGGTCGTCCAGGCGGTCGAGTATATGCACCACACCATATCCGCCTCGGGCACACAGAATAGCGCGCACATCCGGGTCGGCAAAGGCATCACGCAGGTCGGAATATCGCTCGCTGTCCGTGCCGCTGTAGCGCCCGTTATCTCCAAGCGTGTGGGGATAAATCACCGCATCCCATCCCTGCTCGCGAAGGGCGCTCACACTGTTGTGTACTATGGAATGGTCGCGCAGCACACCTGCAGGCGCTACTATCGCTATCTTGTCGCCCTCTTTCAGCGGGCGAGGAAAGGTCACTATCTGTTTTGAGTTTTTGTCCATTGTTATTTTATAGATTCAAATGTTCATAATTTGTCAACAACTGTAGGACTTGTAAAATTCCCACATTGCGATAGATGCAGAAATAGCTACATTCAGCGAATGCTTGGTGCCGCTTTGGGGAATTTCAACACAGTAATCAGCTGTATCAACAATAGCCTGGTCNATACCGTCAACCTCATTGCCCACAACAATGGCATACCGGCAATTATCCTCGGGGCAGAATTGATCCAGCGGAACGCTGCCGTTCACNAGCTCAAGACACACTATCTTATAGCCTTCCNACCGCAAAGCCTGCACCGCTTCCGAGGTGGTGGCATACCATCGCCAGGCAACACTTTCCTCTGCTCCCAAGGCCGTTTTATGAATCTCTGCCGACGGGGGCGGACTCGATATTCCACACAGCACAAGCTCCCTCAGCGAGAATGCATCCGCACTGCGGAACATCGACCCTATGTTATTAAGGCTCCTCACATTGTCCAACACAAGCACAACGGGTATGTGATTACCGGCGCGGAATTCATCCACGCTTTTTCGCTGCATTTCCCAAATAGTCTTCTTTTTCATATCACTCTACAAAGATAGTCATTTCCTCCCATTCCGCACTTGTCAACAACCCTTTTTTATTATTATTTTCTATTTTATTTCTTGAAAAATTTTTTTCAAAATTATCCCAAAATTAAAACCCCACAACAACTACAATAAAGCATGTCGATTACTGCGATAAAATTTTTGCGCTTTCCTTGCTTTTTCGGGTTATTGATGCCTGAATATGCATTGTCTACACATTACCTACAACTATCAATATCGCCATCAATGCTTTAATTTACTGATATTCATAGGAATCATACTTCTACACCCACGGCTTCGTCTGCAGTTATGAACACCATGTTGATAACAGGTGTTGTGGATATTTTCATAACTTCCAACGTTGAAAACATCGTTGATTCCACACCTTTTATGTAGGTTTCGGCTATCATAACTATTTGATAAACTCCACCCGTCAAAACTTGCAAAACCCCGAAACAAACCCATATATACACATTTCCCGAACCTGCAAGAGCAACCTTTCAAAAGTTGTAAAATACTTGTAAAGCGAAATCAACACCCATTATCAACACAATGTAGATAAAAACGCACATCGTTCTCGAGGTGGTTTTATCAGGTGGTGCAGATTATTCACAATGGCGTGTTCGCCCTCGTTTTCGCAAATACAAACAAATAAAATAAAAAAGAGCGCACCATGCGTGCGCCCTTGTAGAGGATTGGAGAGTTAAGCTTTTCAAAGGTCTTCCTCGATAGAGAAATCATCGGGCAGATCGTCGTCGAAATCATCGTTTTCAACTTCCGGTTTGCTGCTTTCAGGTTCTTCATTATCCTCATCCTTATCCTTCTTGGATGAAGCCTTACCCGATTTCTTCACCTTTTCACCGCTCTTGAGAGCTTCCATAATCTGGTTTTCGAGTTCTTCGGCCAGCTCAGGATTGTCCTGAATTACGCGCTTGGCCGCATCGCGTCCCTGCGCAATCTTGGTGCCGTTGTAGCTGAACCAGGATCCGCTCTTGCTGATGATGTTATATTCAACGCCAAGGTCAAGAATTTCGCCGGAACGTGAAATTCCCTCGCCGAACATAATGTCGAACTCAGCACGGCGGAAAGGAGGTGCAACCTTGTTCTTAACCACCTTGATGAATGCGCGGCGTCCGAGCACATCCTCGCCATCCTTGATGGAGCTGCGTGAGCGGATGTCAATACGAACCGATGCATAGAACTTCAGAGCATTACCGCCGGTAGTTGTTTCCGATGGGCCGAACATCACACCAATCTTTTCTCGAAGCTGATTGATGAAGATACAGGTAGTGTTGGTGCGCGCAATCGTAGAGGTGAGCTTACGCATAGCCTGCGACATCAATCGTGCCTGAAGGCCCACATTTCTATCGCCCATCTCACCTTCGATTTCGCTCTTGGGAGTAAGAGCAGCTACCGAGTCCACCACCAGAATGTCAATGGCGCTGGAGCGTATCAACTGCTCGGCAATTTCAAGTGCCTGTTCACCATTATCGGGCTGAGAGATGAGCAGATTGTTGATATCAACACCAAGCTGAGCGGCATAGAAGCGGTCGAATGCGTGCTCGGCATCAATCATTGCAGCTATACCGCCTCGCTTCTGTGCCTCGGCAATGGCATGGATAGCAAGGGTTGTCTTACCCGACGATTCCGGACCGAAAATCTCAATGATACGTCCGCGGGGATATCCACCCACACCTAAGGCTGCATTCAGCGCGATTGAACCCGTAGGGATTACCTCGATATTCTCGATTACCTCGTCGCCGAGTTTCATCACCGCACCCTTGCCATAATCCTTTTCGATTTTGCTCAAGGCAGAGGCAAGCGCTTCCAATCGCGCCTCTTTCGGATCTTTGGGCTCCTTGCCGGAGCTTTTCTTACTTTTGTCGGATTTTATTGCCATAATATGTCGTGTTTTTTATTTTCTATTGCAAAGTTAACGATTTAGATGTGCCAATTATTTACACACGATAGTTAAAAACTATTTAACCTCGAAAAAAGTATCATTTTGCTGAACCAATTCCGCAACCCGGTGTTATAAAAGTACAAACAGAGAAAGATACTTTTTCCATTGCAAGAAATGTGATAATGATTGGTTTATTAGCTAACAAGGCGATTCCGTGAGGCATCGCCTTGTTGGCGTTAGTGGCCCGCCTGAATACGCGGAATCAGCGTTTGGACTGGCGGGGAAGCACCACTCCGCGAAGATGCAGATTCACAGTCTCACTCTTGCCGGCGGCACTCTTGAGCCGAACCTTCACATCCTTGTTGATTTCGCCCGACTGACCCGTGGGAATGAACGTCACATGAATTTCCGAGCTTTCACCCGGGCGGAAAGGCTTCTTATCATATTTGGGCTTGGTACAACCGCACGATGCACTTGCCGACAGAATTGCCACAGCGCCCGAGCCGTTGTTGGTGAGCGTAAACGTATGCTGCACATTGGGCGAATCATCGTAGATAGTGCCGAAATCGTAGATAGTTTCGGCAACACTTACACCTACCTTGTCGCCCTGCCTCCGGCCACCGCCATACACGGCTGCCGTACAGCCTATGAGCATTATCAGAAGATAAATAATCTTAGTTTTCATGATTCTTTAAAATAATGGTTCAGCACATCAGCTGCTGCCGCAAAGCTCGACCGGCGGTTGGCAAATACCTCCTGCTCCGCCTGCACAAGGCGCCGAGCAATGTCAGCATTATCATAAAAATGCTTCCGCAACTGCTCATCGATTGTTTCATACATCCACCATCGAGCCTGCATACGCCGCTTCTCCTCGAAGAAACCATTTCCCTTCACAAAAGCAAAATAGCGGTCGATCATCTCCCACACCTCCGGAATACCGAGCTCATAATAGCCTGAATAAGTCAGAACCTCAGGCATCCAGCCCGAAGTCGTAGGCGGGAACAGATGCAGAGCGGAGCGGTACTGAGCCTGCGCAAGCTGAGCCGGACCAACATTGGCTCCATCGGCCTTGTTGATCACAATACCGTCGGCCATCTCCATAATACCGCGCTTGATACCCTGAAGCTCATCGCCCGCGCCCGCAATCTGAATCAGCAGGAAGAAATCGACCATCGAATGAACAGCTGTCTCACTCTGGCCGACTCCAACGGTCTCCACAAAAATATTATTGTAACCCGCAGCCTCGCACAGAACAATAGTCTCGCGCGTCTTGCGAGCAACACCACCTAAAGAACCCGCCGAAGGGCTCGGGCGAATAAAGGCACCCGGATGAGTAGAAAGCTTCTCCATACGAGTCTTATCTCCAAGAATCGAACCCTTCGTTCGCTCACTCGACGGGTCGATAGCCAGCACGGCCAACTTACCCCCGTCCTTGAGAACATGAAGGCCGAATACATCAATACTCGTACTCTTGCCCGCCCCCGGAACACCCGTAATACCGATGCGACGCGAATTACCGGAATAAGGCAGACACTTCTCTATAACTTCCTGAGCAACATTATAATGCTCCGGTGCAAGACTCTCAACAAGCGTCACCGCACGGCTGAGCGTCGTAACATCACCCTTCAGAATTCCCTCCACAAGCTCCGAAGCCGGCGGAAGCGGCTTTCGCCGTGGACGCTTATGAAGATAAGGATTAACAATAGGAGGCTGCGCCACCCCCGAATTCACATTCAGACCAATATATTGAGAATCATTTTCAGGATGTTCCATTAATCAGCGGTTTTATTCAGCTACAATATTGCAAAAGAATTAATGCCAAAGATAGCAACACCCCCGAGAAAAACCAAATTTCCCGCGCAAAAAAAATAAAAACCTCCGAAAAAATCTCCAAAACAGACCAAGAAAGACAATTAAGCAGGTTTTACTGTGCCAAATTGTCTTTCTTTAGTATGACGGGCATGTCATACATCTGTGGTGAAAGTCCATACGGGACGTAGTTGCCGACGAACCCCAGAGCGACTTGCAAGTTTCGAGTGGTGACGCTCGGGAGAGAAGAAGTAA
>JAAVGX010000008.1 GCA_014800065.1 Bacteroidales bacterium
AGTCGTACTCCTTTTGAATTATAATGCACCATGAAAAAACTATTCGCCTTAATTCTGATTTCGCTCGTGTGCGCAACAAATTCCAAGGCTGAGGAGCCTTTGAAATACCACTATAACTTCTGCACCCATTCCTACTCAATGCCTTTCTGGGGGCAGGAAGAATGGGATAAGGAAATCGACCTGATGATTGAACGTGGAATAAATATGCCTTTGATCATCACAGGTATGGAGTGCGTTTGGAAGGCACTTTTGGAGAAATACAACTATCCCGAACCGGAGAAATTTGTACCGGGTCCGGGGTATATGGCTTGGTTTCAGATGAACAACCTCACCGGTTGGGGCGGGCCCCTCCCGCAAAGTTGGTTCGATGAGCATCGGGAGCTGGCCCGCCACATCTTCACACGCTGCAAGGAAGCCGGAATCCGACCGGTAATTCCGGGTTATAACGGCATGATTCCCCACGACTTCATTGAACAGACCGGATGTGGTTGGGATCAGAGCGATATCAGCGACTCCGGCACCTGGTGCGGTTTCAAACGCCCTGCTTTCGTTACGGATTATGCTCGCCTCGAAGAATTTGGCGATGCTTATTATCAGGTAGTCGACAGTCTTTTTGGCGATGTGCTCGAATCACCATACTTTGCCGTCGACCCATTCCACGAGGGTGGTAAGATTCCAGAAGGACTTGATTGTGCCAAGAGTGTTCAATCAATGTGGGCATCCATGCTGCGCCATAATCCTGATGCCGTGTGGGTGGCTCAACATTGGCAGGATAATCCGAAAACTTTTCTCACCCACAGCATCCCTGCCGGACGATTGATTATCCTTGATCTCCATGCCGATTCCCAAGGCCACACTGAATGTGGCGGTAACCACACCGACCGATTCGGCCAACCACACAAGTGGATTTATTGTGTACTAAATAATTATGGCGACAACGTGGGTATTTTCGGACGAGCTCCTCTTATTGCGGACAGCTACATTCATGCTGACCGCGAAGCCCTTGCTGGTTCGGGAGCTATTCCCGAAGGTATTTCCTCTACTCCAATGATTTTTGACCTTGCCTTCTCTCTGCCCTCTCTTTCAGAAAATTATGGTCTTGACCAATGGCTCGGCGATTGGGTAATCAGGCGCTATGGTCTTAATCCGGAATCCAAGGAAGCATCCACAGCTGTAAATGCCTGGAAGAACCTCGCACATACTATCTATAATTCGCCCTACGCCAATATGCAGGGCACTGCCGAAAGCGTGTTCATGCAACGTCCTGCCGATAAGCCGCGGAGCGTCAGCAGCTGGGCCCATCCTCGCTGGTACTGGAGCGTTGACACTCTCATTGAGGCTACCTCTGCCCTGCTCTCGCTCGCCCCGCAATTAAAGGATAACAGCGATTACGTCTACGATGTGGTAGACTTGACTCGCCAATGTTTGGCGGATAAGGGTAAAGCCCTGCTTGATCGCTACTCTTCGGCTGATTCCATCGAGTGCCAGCAACTTGGAGCTGAATTTTTGGATATGATTCTCGCTCAGGACACCCTTCTGGGAAGTTTACCCCAATTCCGCCTCGGCACATGGATAGAACAGGCCCGCAGTCGTGGCACAGACGACCGGGAAAAGGACCTGATGGAGTGGAACGCACGAATGTTGCTCACTACCTGGGGGGCCGAACGCCAGTGTAACCAAGGTGGCTTGCATGATTACGCCAATCGCGAATGGAACGGACTCCTGAAACACTATTATTACCCTCGTTGGAAACATTATTTCGAAAAGGGCGAAGCTGATTGGTTCAACCTCCTTGAATGGCCTTTTGTTAAAGGCGATACCGTTGCCTACGGCTCGTTTAGCGCAACCCCTGAAGGTGACCCTATTGAATTAGCCAACATCGTAATGAACAAATACATCCTCAACCAATGAAACTGACCTCTAAAAGACTCCGGCTCAGAGCTCCGGAGCCCGATGACGTTGACTTTCTGTTTATCTTGGAGAACGATGAGAGTATGGCCGAGAGCGGCTTCACAACGGCTCCCGTAAGCCGCTTTATGCTCGATGAATATCTACGCCACTACAATGCCGACATTTACGCCGAGCGTCAACTGCGCCTGGTGGTGGAGCTTAAAGATTACGACGAACGGATAGGATTCGTGGATTTGTGCGACTTTTCTCCGCGCGACCGTCGCGCCTTCGTCAGCATTGCCCTCCTGGAACGTTTCCGCGATAAGGGCTATGGCACCGAAGCTCTTCAATTAGTCTGCGATTACGCTCGCGAAACCTTGGGGTTGCACCAGTTGGCAGCTCAGATTGCCTACGACAATGAGGCTTCCAGAGCTCTATTTGGCAAATGTGGCTTCCACACATGCGGCAGTATGCGCTCGTGGGTACGGCGTGGCCCTCATTATGTGGATGCCCTGCTCTACCAACTACTGTTCCCTAACTGAACTTTCAAAGAGGCCCACGAAACTTCTGGACCGGATTACCGCGCTGGAGGCTGTTGTGAGTTTGCCAGCGCTCGGTTTGCGTCTGGGCCTCAATGCCCTGGATCCGATCCCGTAATTTCAGTAGCAGACGCCCGAGTGCCCGGTTGCGATTCTGTTGCTGCGAACGCTCCTCGGTTGATTTCACTGACAAACCCGTGGGAATATGGATGGCTCGCACCGCTGTTTCTACTTTATTCACGTTTTGACCGCCTTTCCCTCCCGACCTGCAGGTCTCGAACTCGATGTCGCGCTCGTCTATTTCGGGCAATTCGGTCTCGTCGAAAAAATTCACACCCACAAACCAGTTCTTTCGCTTGTGATTAGGCCGATAGGGATTCTGTGTCGCAATCCATTGAACAGGCCCGGACCACTGCTCCTCAAGCTGAGCGGGAAGTGTGTCGGCTGAAAGTGTTATGGACATATAGCAATCATCGAAATCGTGATGCGGTTCGCTGGCAGTGATGGTTAGCTGTGGAGCTATCTTCATCAGTTCGCGGGCAACTAAGGCAACTACCCGTGCGCATTCCACAGGACCGCGACCGGCCGTTATTTGAATATACTGTTTCATTTTCCGTTAAGTAGCTCTTAGAAATTAGCTATGACTTATTTTCGAGAATTTTTTGATTGGATTTGGAATTGAGAAGATGGAGTTTAGCGAGCTAAACGACTGATGAACAATTTCAAAGACAGCAAAAAATACCGAAAAGAAGCATAACAACTATTAATTACTTCAATTTAAACTAATTTCTAAGAGCTACTTATCTTTAATATTTAGTTTTGGCTTTACCATTGCCAGAATTTTCACGGTAGGCTCTATTAATCTGATAATTTCTTCTGAGGACTTGTAAGCCATAGGCGATTCATCCAAGGTGGACTCGGAAATAGATGTGGAATAGATACCGTCCATTGACCGCTCAAAGTCTTGGAGTGCTATTTGCTTCCTAGCCTGTGCCCGCGACATTGCTCTGCCGGCCCCATGTGGTGCCGAGTTTAGCCACTCTTCATTACCCAAGCCTTCACATATCGCAATGCCATCTCGCATATTAAACGGAATTACAACCCGTGTACCCTCGGAGGCATCAATAGCTCCCTTTCGCAGAACCGGTGGCTCGGAACACACATCTATATAATTATGAGTGGTGAAGATGGATTCAACGCATTTGGCCTTGCAAAGCTTACGAATTATTGCAAATATCCGCTCTGCGATAATTCGATGGTTATACAGCGCATACGCCTGAGCAATTACCATATCGGAAACATAACCGCTCAGAGTATCACCCCACAGATACCCGATGAATTCCCCACGCTTGGGGTTCGCAGCTATATTGTGCCAATACGCCGCCACTTTCGCACCCAAGTTTCGCGAACCGCAATGTATGCTCACCCACCCGGCTCTTCCGTCTGCCTCCTCTCCATATTCTATAAAATGATTCCCGCCACCAACGGTTCCGAGACTCTTATAAAAGATTCCTTCCTGGAGCTTGAGTCTGCGGCATAAGATGCTGATGAACCTCGCGTCTATGCGTGGCAGTTCAGGTATCAGGTCGGGATTATTTGAGCGAGCTTTCCTATATTGAGCATTTAAAAACTTAAACAACTCTTTCTCGTTAAGCGAATTTCGCTCACAAATTTCAGACCCAAGCGGAATCGCTTCGCGGATACGGTGATCAAGAAGAGCTAAGCACTCCGCTCCAACCGGCACGGATAGCTTGTGCATGGAGATTGTGCATCCGATGTCAACGCCAACATGGTCGGGATTAACATACATCCCTATAGGAAAGGCCGTTCCTACATTGCACGAGTTTCCGGCATGAACATCCGGCATTTGCACTACAGGCAAATCGGTCATGGCCGGATGATTACATATCGCCGTAACCCACGCTAAGGCGGCTTCCTCTATATTATCAGTAAATATTTCTGCCGAAGTGGCGCTTCCTTGTACTTTCATAGTTTGTCTATATCAGGTTTTGAGTTTTGTGATGCAAATTTCAGAGGTGTGTGCGCAAATGATTTGCGCACTTTGAAAAAACTTTGTATTTTTACCACGATTTTTTCAAAAACGCCCACTTTTATGCCACTGAACAGAGCCACACTCATACGCATCTCCACCATCGACCGCTGCTTGCAGAATCATTACCGCCGTTGGACAATCGATGACCTCATCGATGCCTGCACCGATGCACTGGCCGAGTTCGAGGGGCGAAGCAACCCGATAAGCAGGCGTACTTTTCAGAACGATCTTGCCTTAATGCGAAGCGACCGTTTGGGATACAATGCACCTATCGTGGTACGCGAGAATAAATACTATGAGTACGACGACCCCGATTTCAGCATCACTCACCTGCCCCTGAATGACGAAGGACTCGACGCACTCAACTCCGCCTTGGACATTCTCCGCCAACTTCAAGGCTTCCCGCAGTTAGCATCTTCCATCGAAACAATCAGCAAGCTGAATGAACAGATTTTGCGATGCACCGGAACCGGGACACCTGCAATGGACATGGAGCACGTGGAAGGCTACCGCGGTGCCAATTTTATTGGCCCAATCTATGATGCCGTGCGCAAAAAACAAACCTTAAGCATTGAATATAAATCTTTTAAGGCACGCCAATCCGAAATTCTTATCGTTTATCCCTATTTGCTGAAAGAATACCGCAACCGATGGTTCCTCATCAGCCAGAAAGCTAACAATAAAACCCCACAGGTCAATATTTTTGCACTCGACCGCATTCTGACAGTGGATTTGGCCCGCGAATGCCCATTCAAAGAATGTGAAGACTTCGATCCGGCTCATATCTTCGACGATACTATCGGCGTGACGCGCCTCATCCACGACAAAGCACACCGGGTGGTTCTGAAAATCGACCGCGGGCAAGCACCCTACATCGAATCCAAACCATTTCACAAATCCCAAAAGGTGGAACAACGATTCAGAGATGGGTCTATCCAAATATCCCTCAAGGTGGTCATCAATCACGAGCTTGAACGTCTCATATTAGGTTACGGTGGTTACATCGAAGTCATAGCGCCCCCCTCACTAAGAGCGCAAATTGCAAAAAGCGTCCGAATTGCTGCCAACCACTACAAAAACGACCCCGAACTCAAAATTTAAACGAATGTTTGCATATTTAGATAAAATGTAGTAATTTTGTGAAAATCAAAGGGAATCAGTAAAATGGCAAGACCAATAAGAAATACACCTAATCTTTATGGCAAAGACGCAGAACGTTTTCTTGCCGAAATTTCCAAGCTCCCATCCGTTGAAGAACGAATGCGCGAGCGTCAGCGTATTAAAAAAAATGTTGGCGACTTTTTATCATTGATTTCACAGAGAGGTAGAAAAGCGTAATTTGTATGGTCAATCCATTCACGCGGTTAGATCCTGATAAATCCACACCGGATTTTGATTGTGGAGACAATGATTTGAATGAATTCTTCGCTAAAGATGCTGCTCTGTGGCAAAAGGAACTGCTGGCAGTTACTTATTATTTGTATATCGATGATGTTGTAGCCTTATACTTCAGTCTTTCTAACGATAAAATTTCAGCTACGACTCTACCAAAGTCACTTTGGAGGAAAATTAAAGATAAATTTTCTTATCGAAAGCACAGAGGAGACTATCCTGCTGTTAAAATTGGTAGATTTGCGGTAAGCAAAGATTTTAGATGTAAGCCTGAACATTGGGGAACCAAAGCAATGGACTTTATAAAAGAATGGATGATTACCGAGAATAAAACAGGCTGCTGTTTTATAACTGTTGATGCATATCCTTCTGCTGTCCAGTTCTATATAAAAAATGGCTTCCGTTTTCTGGGTTCTAATGAGGAGAAAATCTATAAAAATTATCTTTCAGATTCTACACAAAAGGAAACCATTGCAATGTATTTCTATTTGAAGAATATTATTGAATAATGGCGAGGTAGAAGCTAAAAACTCTACCCCGCCATCAAACTGACCTTTTGCATTTCATAACCCTCCGCTACTTGGTGGCTTTGAAGTTGAAAATGGGTTTGATGTGTTTTGTGATTTTCACTGTATCAGAGATATTATCAATTATTTCCTGAGCCGGTTTGTACACCATGGGCGATTCATCACGGGTGAAGTCGTTGACGCATTCCGAGTAGATGCCCCGCATTGAGTCTTCGAACTCGCTAATTGTCACCACCTTATAAGCCTCGCTACGGCTCATCACACGACCAGCTCCGTGAGGTGCGGAGTTATTCCAATCGGCATTTCCAAGCCCGGTACAGATCAACGACCCGTCGCGCATATTCAATGGAATTATGCACCGCTCTCCTTCCGCTGCGGAGATTGCCCCCTTACGAATCATATTGTCGTCAGATATATAGTTATGAATCGACTCGAATTCCTCCTCAACTTCAGCTCCGTCGAAGAATTTTACCAGCAATAAGGCTATAAGGCGGCGGTTGAGCTGAGCCCAACGTTGGCAGATTCGCATATCATGGAGATAATCTTCTCGCATCTGCCCTTCAAGGTAGCATAACTCCCTGTCGATAGAAGGATTAGCCGTGTCGAATGCTTTACGCATCTGCATTATCGTACGCTGAATTTCCTTGCGGCGACCGGTTGCTTTGTACTCCTCGATGATGCGGGAAATATCTTCTTCAAGGGTATCGAATCCCTCGGTAAGATGCCCTACGGCCTTCTCCTGATAGTACTCCGCTACCTGTTTGCCCAGATTGCGCGAGCCCGTATGTATAACAAGATAGACACACCTCTCGGCATCGGTATTGAGTTCTATGAAGTGATTCCCTCCTCCAAGAGTTCCGACTGCTTTATGAATTCGATCCATATTCTTCATGTTCCGGTAACATTTCAAGTCCGTAAGCATGGCCTTGGCCTCACGATAGATATCCATCTCTTCGCCCACCAAGGGCTTGTAGTTGTACTTCGCTTCCCTTACCTTCATACCGGAAGGCACATGCTCCATTATGTGTGTATGAAATTTATGAAAGTCTATATCGCCGATACGCCCAAGACGCACCACTCGCATACCGCAACCGATGTCTACTCCAACAATGTTGGGAATCACCTTGTCCCCAAGGTTTCCCGTAAAGCCTATAACACACCCGGCTCCGGAGTGTACATCCGGCATTATCCTGATTTTTTTGTCAGAGAAAACTTCCACCGAAAGCAAACGCTCAAGCTGGCGTATCGCTCCCTCTTCAATGTTGTCGGTGAAGATCTTTACATCGTAGTTCTTAATCGTTTTCATCGTTTTTTCCTTTTTACGATGCAAAGTTCTAAAAGCGGTGCGCAATGATTTTGCGCACTTGTTGAATTTTTTTCGTTTCCTGATTTTTTTGGCTATTTTTGTGGTAAATTCTTTCTTATGCCACGATTTCTGACCTCAATTCTGCTCTTGCTCCCGATATTGGCAAAGGCTTTTACCATCGATGTCCCCGCCGTACAGGGCGATGCTACATCTACCCTCCAAGCTGCCTTAGAACAGGCCAAGGCTCACCCCCACGAGCGAGTAACTATCCGTTTGCAACCTCACACATATATTATATCGCGCGCCGATGCCGGTAAGTCTATCTATCATGTGAGCAACACGGCCTCTGAAATTGAAAATAGTGATCCTACCAAGCACATTGCTCTGCTCTTTAAAGATATGGCCAATGTTACATTGGATGGCAACGGCGCAACACTGCTCACCAAGGGTGAACTGACAACATTCGTAATAGATAATTGCAACAATATTCGGCTCACCGATTTCACTTTGGGCGCCAATGACCCCTCCGTTCCTGAATTCCGGGTAATTGACGTCGATTCCGCTTCTTTTAAAGCACGAATAACCAATCCTTCCAATTTTATGATTAACGACGGACGGTTTTTCTTCACCGGCCGCGGATGGACTCTTCCACACGAAAATCGCCCTTTCATCTCTCAGGTATTTTATCCTGAACGTAATGAAACAGCCCGAATCGCCAATCCTCTGAACGGGTATATTTCTGCAGATAGTGTCGGACCGCGAACTGTGATGTTTCACTTTGAAAAGTCACCGAATGTGAAATGCGGTGAAGTGTATCAGTTTCGCCACAGTATCCGGAATGAGGTTTGCGGACTAATCGTTGATTCAAAGGACATTACCCTTGAAAATATCCGCTTCAATTTCATGGGTAATTTCGGCGTGGTCAGTCAAATGAGCGAAAATATCACTGTGGAATCTGTAACCTGCGGTGTGCCTCCTCAAAGCGATAGAACCTGCGCCGGATTCGCCGACTTCCTGCAATTCTCTTCGTGTAAGGGTCTGATTAAGATTCACAACTGCAGCTTCGAAGGCTCGCATGACGACCCCATAAATATCCATGGTACGCATCTGCAGGTTGTGCGCGCGGACTCAGAAACGGTAGCCGTCAAGTACATGCACCCGCAGACTTTCGGATTCCCGCCGGCTCAAGTTGGCGACAGTATCGAGTTTGTCGACAAGGCTTCGCTGCTCGGTGTTTTCGCCACTTCGGTGAAAGATATACAAGCCGTTGATTTATACACATATAATATTGTTCTTACAGACAAACTGCCGGAGGAGCTCAATCCCGATAATCTTGTGATTGAAAATATAACCTGCACGCCCGAAGTGGTCATAAGCGAAAACCGATTCGCGCGTACGCCCACTCGTGGCATACTCATCTCTACACGTCGTAAGTCGCTTATTGTCAACAATTTGTTCTTCCGAATTCCAATGCCGGCCATTTTGGTATCGGACGACGCACGAAACTGGTACGAGTCGGGACCGGTGTACGACCTAACTATACGCGACAACATTTTCTTCGAATGTGCTTCGCCTGCTATTCTGATAAAACCCGAAACGGTATCCCCGGATGCTGTGGTCCACAAGAATATCGTCATCGAAAACAACTCCTTCGTCAATCAACCAACCCCCGCCATCGAGGTCTACGGTGCTGAGCCTGTCTTAATCCAAAATAATAACTTCAAAAATCCTTGATTTCCTAAGAGAATTTTCGTAACTTTGTAAGTTACAATTTCTACTCATTATGGAATTCAAATTAAATTCAGCATATAAGCCGACAGGCGACCAGCCCGAGGCTATCCGACAACTGGCCGAGGGCATCCGTGAGGGACGTCCCGCTCAGACGCTTTTGGGTGTTACCGGCTCCGGTAAAACTTTCACTATGGCCAACGTTATCAAGGAGGTTAGCAAACCAACTTTGATTTTGAGCCATAACAAAACTCTGGCTGCTCAGCTTTACAGCGAGTTCAAGCAGTTCTTTCCTCAGAACTCGGTGCAGTATTTTGTTTCATACTATGATTACTATCAACCGGAGGCCTACATCCCATCGGTCGACAAGTACATCGAAAAGGACTTGATGATCAACGACCAGATTGAGCGTATGCGCCTTTCAACCGTGTCGGCTCTCCTATCAGGTCGTCGCGACGTGGTCGTGGTTTCTTCCGTGTCATGTCTCTACGGTATGGGTAATCCTAACGACTTTACCGATAATTCACTCGAACTCAGACGTGGCATGAACATCACACGAAATGCTATGCTGCACCGTCTGGTTGATGCCCTGTACTGCCGCAGCGATGTGGAATTTCAACGTGGCTCGTTCCGAGTTAAGGGCGACACCGTTGACATTCACCTCGCGTACGAACCTATCGTGGTGCGTGTGGTATTTTGGGGTGATGAAATTGAATCTATAAGCACCTACCATCCCGAGGATAATTCTCATTTAGGTTCACACGATTCGTTCAAAATATATCCTGCAAATCTGTTCGTCACCTCCCCCGCTCGTCAGAAAACTGCCATTGCACAAATTAAGGAGGACTTGGAAAAGCAGGCTATGTACTTCCGGACCGAAGGTTGCGAACTCGAAGCTCAACGCATCGAGGAACGTGTCACCTACGATATCGAAATGATTAAGGAATTGGGATACTGCCAAGGTATCGAGAACTATTCCCGATACTTCGACGGCCGTAACGAAGGCGAACGCCCTTTCTGCCTTCTGGACTATTTCCCTAAAGATTACCTCACTATAGTCGACGAAAGTCACGTCACACTTCCCCAGGTACGTGCGATGTTCGGTGGCGACCGCTCGCGCAAGGAAAATCTGGTCAACTTCGGTTTCCGTCTCCCCGCTGCGCTCGACAACCGTCCCCTCAAATTCGAAGAGTTTGAGCAACTTACTAATCAAGTGATGTACGTCAGCGCAACACCTGCCGACTATGAGCTGGAAAAATGCGAAGGAGTGGTCGTGGAGCAGGTAATTCGTCCTACCGGGTTGCTCGACCCTCATATCAGCGTCCGGCCTTCCCTCAATCAAATCGACGACCTCCTCGAAGAAATCCAGCTCCGTATCGAACGAAACGAACGTGTACTGGTCACTACGCTCACAAAGCGTATGGCTGAGGAGCTCAACGATTACTTCCTCAAACTCAAAATCAAGACGGCATACATCCACAGCGATGTAGACACTCTGGACCGAATCAAAATTCTGGATGGGCTCCGTGCCGGTGATTACGATGTGCTCATCGGTGTAAACCTCTTGCGTGAAGGCCTCGACCTCCCCGAAGTATCTCTCGTGGCTATCCTCGATGCCGACAAGGAAGGCTTCCTCCGAAGCCACCGCTCCCTCACGCAGACTGTTGGGCGTGCGGCCCGTAACCTGAACGGTGAGGTGATCATGTACGCCGATACGATTACCGACTCTATGCAGCGCACAATCGACGAAACAGAGCGTCGGCGCTCCATTCAGCTCGCCTACAACGAAGAGCACGGCATCACTCCGCAGGCCATCATCAAGGCACGCAACGCCATCGTCGGCATCGACCGCGATGACTCCGAACGTCCCGCATCTTTGCACGCAAAGCAGCCCGTAAGCGCAAAACAGCAACGCGACCGCAGGGAAAAACAACCAAAAGTGGCAATCCCATATCAGCAGGAATATTCGGCTTCGGTGGATATCGCTGCCGACCCGGTGGTGCCATATATGAATTCCGACGAACTGCAACGCTCTATAAATCGTCTCCGCCAGGAAATGCTAAAGGCGGCAAAAGATATGGAGTTTGTTACTGCTGCTCGTCTGCGCGACGAAATTATCAAGCTCGAACAACACCTCGAAACTTTACAAGCCGGTTGATATGAAGCAGAATAATGAAATAAATTACGATGCCTTGCGTCCTACCGACTGGCTTCCCACCTCCGTCAAAGAAATGAAAGCTCTGGGGTGGGACTACGTTGACGTGGTGCTTTTTTCCGGCGATGCCTATGTGGATCATCCTGCATTCGGAGCCGCTGTGATTGGACGTACACTTCAGAATGCCGGATACCGTGTTGCCATCGTCCCTCAGCCAAACTGGCAGGACGACCTCCGCGACTTCAAGAAATTCGGTGCCCCACGTCTGTTTTTCGGTGTTAGTCCCGGTGCTATGGATTCTATGGTAAATCATTACACCGCTGCAAGGCGCCGCCGTTCTGATGATGCTTACACCCCGGGAGGTCGACACGGCGCTCGTCCCGACTACCCTACCATCGTATACTCTAAAATTCTAAAGCAACTTTTCCCCGACACTCCTGTCATCGCCGGTGGAATTGAAGCTTCTCTTCGTCGTCTTTCGCACTACGATTATTGGCAGGACACCCTCCGACCTTCCATTCTCGCCGATGCTCCGGCCGATCTTATTGTCTACGGTATGGGAGAAAAGGTGGTTCTTGACATCGCCGACCGACTTAATCGCGGTGAAAACATACTCCACATGACTGATTTGCCTCAGACTGTGGTTCGCCGCCCATTGGCTGATATTCCGCTCAATGACGAACATAACATCGTCCTTAATTCTTTTGAGGATTGCTTGCAAAATAAACGTGCGCAAGCCCTCAATTTCAAACACATTGAGCAACAAAGTAACCGTCTCAAAGGCGACACTGTTCTCTGGCAAGCCACCGGCGACATCGCAATTAAGGTGAACCCTATGCTCCCGGCCATGAGTCAGGGCGAGATTGATGCTTCATTCGACCTGCCATACACCCGACTCCCTCACCCGCGATACAAAGGAAAGACCATCCCGGCTTATGAAATGATACGCCATTCAATCAACCTCCATCGAGGTTGCTTCGGGGGATGCGCTTTCTGCACAATCTCTGCCCATCAAGGCAAGTTCATTGCATCTCGCTCCAAGGAGTCGATTATGCGTGAGGCTCGTCAGGTCACCCGTATGCCCGACTTCAAAGGATATATCAGCGACCTGGGTGGCCCTTCAGCGAATATGTACGCCATGGGAGGCAAAGACAAGTCGCAGTGCGCAAAGTGCCTCCGCCCGTCGTGCCTGCACCCCGCTCCATGTCCGAATCTCAACACCGATCATCGACCGCTTCTCGACATCTACTCAGCCGTGGACGCTCTCCCGCAAGTCAAGAAGTCATTCGTAGGTAGTGGCGTGCGATACGACCTCTCGATACACCATACCGGGGATGCTGCCGTCGACAGGGCAAACCGTCTCTACAACGAACAACTCATCGCAAACCATGTGAGCGGACGACTTAAAGTAGCACCTGAACACACAGCCGATAATGTGCTGAAAATCATGCGCAAACCCTCATTCGATTTATTCTACAAATTCAAGGATATTTTCGATAAGGTCAATCAACGCGAGGGCCTCCGACAGCAAATCATTCCATACTTCATTTCATCTCATCCGGGTTGTCAAACTGAAGACATGGCAACATTGGCTGCCGAAACCAAGAAGCTCAATTTTCATCTGGAACAGGTGCAGGATTTCACTCCTACACCCATGACTTTGGCCACCGAAATATACTACTCAGGCATCCACCCTTACACAGGTAAGGAGGTCTATACCGCTGTAACACCGGAAGCCAAAGCCAAGCAACGCGAATTCTTCTTCTGGTACGACCCTGCATACCGTGCCGACATCACACGCACCCTCCATCGAATCGGACGACCCGACCTAATCAAAACACTTTTCGGCTCAAAACCCCCACATCGAAGATAAATACCACTCCCCAAAAACCGTCCAAATAAATGTAAAGCCGCACGTCCCGCGCGCCCATTTGACCCACCACTGCCAAAAATGTACGGACGCACGTTCGGTACGTCCTTTTGACCCGCCAACGTAACACACTGTAAACCAGCAAAATGTAGTGACATCGCTCCGCGATGTCACCAAAGCCTCCTGCGTAAAACCAACGCCGCGCAAGCGGCACTTTGTCTTTGGAGCCGAGCTTCAGCTCGGCAAACCCGCAAGGCAAAAAAGCCCTGTAGGGGCGACATCGTCACTAACCACGGGAGAAAAAACAGGCTCTAAAAATCTGCCACCTTCGACGGATTCAGACCCAACTGCACTGCCTTGGCTGCATCCTGACGTGCTTCCTCTATGCGGTAACGCTTACGGTTCAGTTGAGCACGGTAGTAGTACAGTTCCGGATCTTCCGGGAATGCCTGAATGGCTTCGGCAAGTAATTCGGACGCCTCGTTATAATCCTCATTGGCTATATAACAACCCGCTAATCCGGAATAATACTCAGGCGCTTTTTCCTGTTCAAGCAATTTCTTAAAGTACGGAATCGCCTCCCGGTCCCTACCCGTCATGGAATAGAGCGACGAAAGCGCTCGTGCGGTCATCAAACTTTCCGGTGCGGTCTCTTTGAGTACTCCGAAGTCCTGCTCGGCTACATCAAGTACACCATTATAGAGTGCCATCATGCCTCTATAATAACGTGCCTCTACATGAGTCGAATCCAACTCCAGTATGTGCTGATACTCTTCCAGAGCATCCGCATCCCTGCCCAATTTCAGCAACACACGAGCTCGGTTGGCACGAGGGGTCTTCATGGTGGGGGCTATTTCGATTACCTGCTCGAGTGTGCTCAGGGCAAGCGAATCTTTGTCGATATAGGAGTAAATCAAGCCCAAATTTGTGCGTAAAAACAAATTCTGCGGCGCTTGTGGACGCATCATTATCGCATCCCACAACCGCTCGGCCGCTTCTTCATACTTCCCCTCGGCGATAGCTTCATCGGCTTCGCCACACAGAAGGAAATANGGGTCGGCCTCATCGGGCTCCTGACTGTAGATTTTCGNAACCNCNGANAGGGAGCTCAACAAGAGGAAGAGGAGAATGATACGTTTCATTTCTTTACAGCCTTTTCGTCGGCAAATTTATTGGGATATTTCAGTACTACCTTGGGGCGTACCAATGCTCGAACTATCAGGAAAATACCCAAAGCTACGAAGGGGAAGCTGAGCCATTGACCCATATTAAGCGTCATGGCATCCTCAAACGCTACCTGGTTGTTCTTGATAAANTCCACAAAGATGCGTGAACCGAATGTACCCACAAGGAAGGTTCCGAATAGCAAACCCGGTCGTTCNCCCGCATTCTTTTTCCAGTACATCCACATCATCAGCCCGAAAAGTGCAAGATATGTCAGGGCTTCATAAATTTGGGTGGGATGACACGCTTGACCGTAGTACATGGCNCGCCACTCCTCCGACCGTACGAACATGAATCCCCANGGGAGGTCGGTAGGNTGACCGAATATTTCACTGTTCATCAAATTGCCGATGCGGATCAAGCAACCCACGAGGGCTATNGCAACGGTCAGACGGTCAAACGTCCACAAGGGGCTGCGCTTGGTGGTGAATATCGAAAACAATATAACTGCCAATATGATTCCTATAGCTCCACCATGACTGGCAAGACCTCCCTCCCACGTCGCAAGGATTTTCCAAGGATGCGCNGAGTANTAATCCCACTGATAGAAGAACACATGTCCGAGACGTGCGCCNACTATCGTGGCCACCATAACGTAAATCAGNAGTATTCCCAACCACTTTTCAGGCGCTCCCTCGCGCTTGAACATCGCGGCTACGATGTTGTACCCGAGCCAGAATCCGATGGCAAACATCAAGCCATACCAGCGAACGGTTACGAAACCGTCATAAATTACAGGATCAACATTCCATGTGATGAATGATGGAAGCATATTTTTACTTTTTTAAGTAAGTGTTCGAATTTAATTTATACTATATGCGAACTTATTTTTTAGTCAATTTCAGTGCGGAGAGAAGGAGCTTAGCGAGCTAAGCGACTGAGCGACAAGCTGAAAGTGGCAAAAAAGAAGTCGCAGAGAGTATAAAAGATGTTCTTTTTCACTTACTATCGGTTAAATTTGAATACTTACTTATTTGGTCTCTTTCAGTGTCTTTTGCAAAATATTCCTTGGTCGCCTTCCGAACCTTCGGACTTAGCATCAGAAGGGCGATCATAGTGGGAATGGCCATCAGGGCATAGAATAAATCGCACGCTCCCACCGCGGCCTCTATAGGTACAACGGCAAAAACAACCATCGATGCCAAAAATACCCACGCATAGAAGCGACCGCGCCGCGTACCGAACAGATAGTTAGCACAGGTAGTGCCGTAGAAGGANTAGGAAAACATCGAGGACAGCGCGAAGCATATCACCACACACATCAGCAGAATGTCTCCGGCTGGAATTGCNCGCTTGAATGCATCCATTGCAACGGCAAGACCCTGAACTCCATCCACATGGATNTTNCCGCAAAGCAGGATAGCCACNGCTGTAAGGGTACACACCAANCCTGAGTCNATGCTCGGACCCAACATGGCGATAAGTCCCTCGCGCACCGGTTCATTGTTGCGTGAAGCNCCGTGCATTATTGAGGCCGTGCCGATTCCGGCNTCATTGACCAACGCTGCTCGTCGAGCTCCGATAATTGCAATTCCNGCCAATGCTCCCAGACCCGCACGNAAGTTGAAGGCCTCGGTAAAGATGCTCTTGAATACGGCTGGAACTCCATGGATATTCGTGATGATGATATAAAGCACCATGATGAAATACAAACCCACCATAAAGGGAACCATTACCGTAGCAACGCTGGCTATACGTTTNATACCTCCAAGTATTACAATACCCACGATAACGGCGATGGCTATACCGAAAAGCAGTCGGAACACGCTCACGTTCTCAAGACCCAAGAATCCGCCTACCGANGATGCCCACGAGCTCCCTTCGATGGAATCAGGACTCGTGAAGGTGGTCATCAAAGCCTCCGTAAGCTGATTCGCGTTCATTATACACATCGTTCCGAACAAACCGGCCACTGCAAAGAATTTNGCCAACGGAGTCCACTTAACTCCAAGTCCGCGNGTAATNATATGCATAGGNCCTCCCTGTGGGTTGCCCTGATCGTCCTTGCCTTTATACATGATGGCCAAAACTCCCTCATGNTACTTTGTGGCCATACCNACAAGAGCNCTTACCCACATCCAGAAGATNGCTCCNGGACCGCCCATCACCAACGCGATGGCCACACCGGCAATATTGCCCAATCCTACCGTAGCGGCAACCACNGANGCNAAGGCNTGCACTGAGCTGATCTGCCCGTTNCCTNCCTNTTTATCAGGCTTNCGNCGCAATTCCGTCAAGGCCGCNGGCAATCGACGAAGCGACACNGCTCCNGAACTGATAAACAGATATAAACCTCCTCCTATTAGCAGAAAGAATAGAGGATAGCCACAGAGGATTTCGGCTATATTAATTATGAATTGTCCTACTTTGTCTAACATTATTTAGGCGAAATGAGCACGACACATAAGGCCGTCTTTGCAATATCCTACAAAGATACGCATTTTTTTTCATTCCCCTGCCTTATTCATCTTTTTTAAGAGTTTTAAGAGTTTTGACCACTTTCCAAAATCGTGTCAACTATTTCCGCTACATGGATTTTCACCGTNTCCAAACAAGGAATCGGGCTGTTTGCATCGTTGAGCAATAGAGGCAACTCGGTGCAGCCAAGTATCACATTCTCAGCACCCTCCTCCTCGGCAAGACGGCGGATAATCTCTTGAAATCGCTTTAGTGTGCTCTCGCGTGCCACGCCAAGCTCAAGCTCNTCNGATATTACCCTATCGACATATTCAATCTCCCTATCATCAGGAATAACCACCCTGATACCGCGGCGGATAAAGGGTTGTTTATANAAATCCTTAAGCATGGTAAAGCGCGTACCAAGCAGTGCAACTGTCTTCACGCCCCTGCCAGCCGCCTCTCGGCAAGTTGCCTCAACAATACTCAGCAATGGNANCGGACTCTGTGCTTGCAGTTTGTCAAAAACTATGTGGGATGTGTTTGCAGTCAGCACCGCAAAGTCGCACCCGGTTGCCGCAAGATTCTCGACAGCACCCAACAAGCGTTCGGTAATTGCATCATAGTCTTGACGGGAACACATATCAAGTATCTCGAAAACATTAACACTCTCTATGGTCAAATCCGGGAAAAAGTCATCACGCGTGCGCGCNCGAACACCATATACAATATCATGATAATATGGTATAGTCGACTGCGGACCCATACCGCCCACCAATCCTGCCTTCTTCATAATCTTGATTTTTTTTGCAAAGGTAATAATTTCCTGAGAATTTTTCTTACCTTTGTGCGAAGGGATTTTTAATGATTTGATTTATATTTTTATCATGAAATCAAAAATATCATATAGCGGCGGAGCAACAGCACTCACTGTTATCCTTACCATTGCCATGCTTCTTTGGTGCATAGCCATGAACCACGTAAAAGCTTCATTTTATACCGTACTGGCCCTATACATCATACTCATCTTTGCAGGATTATTTTTCGGAGCTGTCTATATCAAGGCAGACAAAAACTACATAATTTTGGGCAGTCCATTAAGAAAAAAGAAGATTCCAATGAGCCAAGTGGAAAGCGTTGAGCGTTTCCAACCCACGATGGGTGCGATAAGAATCTTCGCTTCAGGCGGTTTTATGGGTTATTGGGGCGTATTCCGAGAAGGTGATATTGGCAAGTATTATGGTTTCTACGGCAAAGCATCCGATTGCTTTTTGGTTCGTCTAAAAGACGGCTCCAAATATGTGCTCGGCTGCAATGAACCCGATAAAATGGTTAAGTTTATTAAATCTCAAATTACCCCTTCTCACTAATCCACCGCCGGGAACACGCGGCGGGAACACGAGTAGTTTTTTCACACAATCGCTCTTGTTTGCTTGCGAATCTGATTTTTTATTATTAAATTTGGAGCCTGAACCACCTGCAGAATGATTAATGTAGTAATACCAGAAAAAACTGATCGGCGGCTTCCTTTCTTTTTGGCAGTCGAAGAATGGGTGGCGCATAATCTTCCGGCTGATGAATATTTCTTTGCCTGGAGAGTGAACCCGACCGTTATTTGTGGCAGACATCAGGAAATCGACAAGGAGGTGAATTTGGACTACTGCAACTCACACCAAATTGACGTGGTTCGCCGTCGAAGTGGCGGAGGCTGTGTGTTCGCAGACCGCAACAACTGGATGTTCTCCTATATTACTCCCGGCGACGCTATCGTCTCTACCTTCTCTCACTACACCGGCATGATCGCCTCCATGCTCACCGACCTCGGCTTCGATGCAGCCCCAACCGGGCGAAACGACATCCTCGTAAACGGAAGCAAAGTTGCCGGAAATGCTTTCTATCATATCCCGGGACGTTGCATTGTTCACGGAACAATGCTCCTAGACATTGACCACGAACATATTTCAAACGCAATTACGCCCGCCCGCGCAAAACTTGAATCTAAAGGTGTTAAATCAGTGAGTTCCCGAGTTACATCGCTCAGAGCCTCCGGACTTTCCATGAGTGTGGAGGAATTCGGTTCTTATGTGGTCAATTCCCTTTGTGATAAGGCTATCACCCTGTCGGAAACAGATGTCGCCCAAATCGAAGAACTCGAAAAAAGATACTATGCCCCGGATTTCCTGCGCATTGGATGTCTCCCACAAAAGGGCAACCGACGCCAAAAGCACATCGAAGGCGTCGGGTCGGTCTGCGCAAATATTATCACATCCGATTTCGGAACTATACAATCGGTGAAACTCACCGGCGACTTCTTCGCTGATGACGACGCTGTTCGAAATTTTGAAAATTCGCTAAAAGGACTCCTCCCGGAGCAAATAGATAAACATATACTGTCAACCGGCTCACCAATTATTGGACTTGATGCTCATGATTTAGCCAAGACTTTTACTGAATAGAAATACCTTTTATATACCATGGAATCAGAAATCAAAAAAACATGCCTCCACGAGCGCCATACGGCAATGGGCGCAAAAATGTCGCCTTTCGCGGGGTTCGACATGCCCATCGAATATGCCGGTCTCGACCGTGAGCACAACGCCGTGCGCACCACCGCAGGCGTGTTCGACGTGTCCCACATGGGCGAGGTCGAAGTCACCGGACCGGAAGCCGCAAAGTTCGTCAACCACATATTTACAAACGATGTTACTCCCATGAAGAATGGTCAGGCCATCTACGGGATGATGTGTAAAGAAGACGGTGGTGTGGTCGATGACCTGCTCGTATACAAATTCACCGAAAACCACTTCCTGCTGGTCATCAACGCCGGAAATATTGACAAGGACGTGGCCTGGATCGCTACCCATGCCATAGGGTTTGACTGCTCCATCAAAGATCGCTGCAACGAATTCGGCCAAATAGCCGTCCAGGGCCCCAAAAGCGAAAAGGTCCTCAAAGAGGTACTCGGCCTGGATGGCTCCGACCTCGCTTTTTACACCTTCAAAGTACTCCCCGGCCAGCACAAAGACGAAATTGTGATAATCAGCCGAACGGGCTACACCGGCGAAGACGGGTTCGAAGTCTACGCTTCTCCGGGCATGATTCTTAAGATGTGGGACGACCTCAGTATCGCCAACGTTGAACCATGCGGTCTCGGATGCCGCGACACACTCCGTTTCGAGGCCGGACTCCCGCTCTACGGCGACGAACTCACCGAAGAAATCACCCCTATCGAAGCCGGACTCGGCATGTTCGTCAAGCTCGACAAAGAAGGCGGATTCATCGGCCGAGATGCCCTGGCAAAGCAAAAGATTGAAGGACCAAGAAAGAAACTCGTAGGACTTGAAATCGATTCTCCGGCCACTGCACGACACGGATTCGAAGTGCTCGACCTTGAAGGCGCCGTCGTGGGACACATCACCACAGGCTACAACTCTATTTCCGTAGGGAAAAACATCGCCATGGCAATGGTGGAAGCCGACTTTGCCGGTATCGGTTCAAAACTTCAGGTCAAGATTCGCCGCAAACTCGCCCCCGCTACAGTAATCAAAAAACGTTTCTATACACCTAATTATAAAAAATAACAAGTCTCGAATAACGAGAATAAAAACTTACAGCAATGAGCAATCTCTATTTCCTTCCCTCTCACGAATATATCAAAGTCGACGGCAACGAAGGCTATGTAGGCATCTCTGAATTTGCCGCTAAAGAACTGGGCGTAGTCACCTACGTGGACATGCCCGAAGTGGACGACGAAGTAGTAGCCGGTGAAGAATTCGGCGCTATCGAAAGCCGCAAAGCCGCTTCCGACCTCTTCTCACCCGTAACCGGCACGGTACTCGAAGTAAACGAACAGCTCGAAGACAACCCCAAACTGGTCAGCGAAAACCCCATGGAAAATTGGATCATCAAAGTTTCTATCAGCGATGCTTCCGAACTCGATAAACTCATGGATCAGGCCGCTTACGATCAGTTCTGCGCTAACGAAAAACATTGATTTCAAATGAGCACCCATCGTTATCTACCTCATACACGGGAGGATATAGCGCGGATGCTGAAAGCTTGTGAAGCTGATACGTTGGACGATCTCTACGCCGACGTACCGGCTTCTTTACGCTTGAAAGCTCCTTATGCATTGCCCGAATCCAAGAGCGAACCGGAAGTGGAGCGATATTTCCAAACTGCAAGTCGCGCAAATAAATCCCTGCGTTGCTTCGCCGGAGCCGGATATTACCACCACTTCACTCCTGCGGCTATTCCCGCAATCCTTTCACGTTCGGAATTTCAAACAGCCTACACACCCTACCAGCCCGAAATCTCTCAAGGTACTCTCCAATATATATTTGAGTATCAGAGCATGATGTGCATGCTCACGGGCATGGACGTATGCAACGCTTCAATGTACGACGGTGCTACCGCTACAGCCGAAGCCGTAATCATGGCCGTAGCATCAACCCGCAAGAAAAAACGTGTGCTGGTGTCGCAAACACTCAATCCTGCCGTACGTCAGGTTGTTTACACCTACGCCACTGCTGCGGGTATCATCATCGAAGAAATACACCAAGAAGACGGCACGACTTCTCGCACCGAACTCGAAGAGCAACTCGGTGCCGGTGATGTAGCTGCCGTGCTGGTACAATCACCCAACTTCTTTGGTATCCTTGAGGACTTTACCGGCGTTGCCGACCTCTGTCATGCCCATAAGGCCCTCCTTATCATGAATTGCGAAGCCGCTGCACTCGGCACAATCAAGAGCCCCGGCGAATGGGGTGCCGACATCGCTTGCGGTGAAGCTCAGTCGCTCGGTATGCCACTCAACTATGGTGGCCCATGCCTGGGGTATCTCTGCTGCAAACAGTCTCTCATGCGCAAACTACCCGGGCGAATCGTAGGTGCTACCACTGACTCCGAAGGCCGACGCGCTTTCGTGCTCACTCTTCAGGCTCGCGAGCAACATATCCGCCGTCAGAAAGCCACTTCGAACATATGCTCGAACCAGGGCATGATGACTCTCCACGCTGCAATGTACCTCGCGCTGATGGGTGCCGAAGGCTTGAAGAAGATCAATCAAATAGGATTCGATGCCGCACACGCACTCGCTGAGGGGCTTGTAGCAACCGGAAAGGTGCGGAAGCGTTACCCCGACAAACCATTCCTCCACGAGTTCGCTGTCGAAACTATCGACCCCCTTACTGCCGATGAATTCCTGAACGCCTTGCTGGAGGCCGACATCCTCGGTGGTGTCAAACTAACTGAAAATTCCATCCTGATCGCAGCTACCGAAATGTGTACTCCCGGGGATGTAGAAGATTATATTAATGTGATTAAAAGTCTGTGANCATGAACAAGAACCTGTATGCCCCTCTGATTTTTGAGCANTCCCACGCAGGACGTCATGGCGTGGACTTGCCCGACTACAAGTATGACAANCATGCCCACAGNCTCCCGGNCGNNCTGCTGCGCACCGATAGCCCTGAACTCCCTGAGGTGGACGAGCCAACACTGGTAAGGCANTACACCAATTCCTCCGGGAACAACTTCGGGGTGGACACCGGCTTCTATCCCTTAGGGTCGTGCACGATGAANTACAATCCNAAAATCAACGAGGCGATGGTTGCCCGTTCGGGTATCGCCAATCTCCATCCCTATCAACCCTCCTCAACCGTTCAGGGTGCGCTTTGCATTTACTATACACTCCAGANAGCTCTGAGTGAAATAGGCGGNATGGCCGAATTCACTCTCAANCCGTTTGCCGGAGCACATGGAGAGTACACCGGNCTGATGGTAATACGCCAGCATTTCATAGCCACCAATCAACCCATGCGCCGCAAGGTNCTGGTNCCCGATNCNGCCCATGGAACCAATCCCGCCAGTGCNGCCATGGCAGGCTTTGACATTGTGGAAGTGAAAAGCCTTCCCGACGGCACAGTGGACATCGATGACCTCCGCTCCAANCTCTCGGATGAGGTNGCTGCCATGATGATGACCAACCCCAANACGGTCGGAATGTTCGAAAAAGGAATTCCCGAAATTGCAAAGGCCGTCCACGAGGCCGGTGCATTNATGTACTACGATGGAGCCAATCTCAATCCGATGCTCGGCATCGCACGTCCGGGCGATATGGGCTTCGACGTTATGCANATCAATCTGCACAAAACNTTCTCCACNCCTCACGGTGGTGGCGGACCGGGAGCAGGACCGGTCGGTGTCCGTGCCGGTCTGGAANCCTATCTGCCTAATCCNCGCGTTGTGATGCACAACGGTGTTTACGATGTNGAATTTGACGNCGATGCTTTTGGCCGCATCTCCGGGTGGCTCGGAAACTATGCTGTCTATGTCCGAGCATTAGCTTACATTATGACTATGGGAGCCGAAGGACTGGCCAAGGTCGGNCCACTTGCCACACTGAACGCCAACTACGTGATGCACAAGCTCAAAGACCTCTATGAGCTGCCCATCGAAGGNCCNTGCAAGCATGAATTCGTGTTCGATGGCCTCAAGGACAAGAGCACCGGCGTGACCACCCTGAATGTGGCCAAGGCACTGCTGGANTATGGATTCCATGCNCCAACCATCTACTTCCCGCTCCTGTTCCACGAGTCACTGATGATTGAACCCACAGAAACCGAAACTCCCGAGACATTGGATGCTTTCATCGAAGTGATGCGTAAGATTGCTCTCGATGCAACGTCCAATCCGGATAAGATTAAGAATGCACCCTACACCACTCCGGTGACTCACCCCGATGAAGACGAGGCGGCACTTAATCCAATCGTTACCTACAAGGAACTATGCGCCAAGCAGATGTAATCATAATCGGAGGGGGGCCGGGTGGCTATGAAGGCGCTGCCCGGCTCGCCCAAACCGGTGCTAAGGTTGTACTGATAGAGAGAGACCTTCTGGGAGGAACCTGCCTCAACCGCGGCTGTATTCCTACCAAGACCTTACTGGCATCGTCGCATGCAGCCAATGAGGTACGCCGAGCATCGCGTTTTGGCATTCAAGTCGGTGAACCGGTGGTTGACTATGCTGTCGTTCATGCCCGGGTTGGAGAGGTTACAGGTGAATTACGCGACGGAGTGGCTTCAATGTTGAGTCAGGTGGAGGTTATCCACGGCGAGGCTGAACTGACGGCAGACGGGACGGTTAAGGTTGGCGACGAATTATTCGATGCACCCAAAATAGTCATTGCCACTGGTTCGTGTCCGGCATCTTTGCGTGTTGAAGGTGCCGAGTACTGCATCAACAGCGATGATTTCCTGAAAATGGACACGCTCCCCTCCTCCGCCATTATTATCGGTGGCGGTGTAATCGGACTGGAATTCGCAAGTATTCTTAAAGGACTGGGCAGCGATGTGACAGTGATTGAATATTGCCCCGAGATTCTTCCCGGTATTGATTCGGAAATAGCCAAACGCTTGCGAACCTATCTGAAACGCCAGGGCATCGACATCATCACCAATGCCGCCGTGACCGCTGTGGACGCTGACCATACGGTACACTTCACTGCCAAGGGCAAAGAGAAAACCGCTCAGGCCGAATGTGTTATCTGCGCAGTTGGGCGACGACCAGTTGTTCCCGCCGGTGTCAAAGAGGCAGGAATTGAGCTCACCGAGCGTGGCTTCATTAAAGTTAATGATGATTTCCGTACCTCTGTAGAGCATATTTATGCAGTTGGTGATGTGAACGGTCGCTGTATGCTTGCCCATGCAGCAACAGCTCAATCCATGCAGGTACTGATGGGAATACCTCATCCCAAAGCCATGCCGGCAGTTGTATTCACCGACCCCGAAGTTGCCTCCGTAGGAGTCTCTGACGGGGAAACATTGCATGCTATCAAACGTCCCTATGGAGGAAACGGTAAAGCTCTTGCTTCCGGTGAGACCGACGGGCTGGTAAAAATTGTTCTTGACAGTGATGACCGTGTTGTCGGAGTACATATCGTCGGGCCTCATGCATCCGACCTTATTGCAATTGCAACGCCGTTGGTCGAGCACCACCACGCACTGCCTGCAGATGTTATTTTTGCCCATCCGACCCTTGCCGAAATTCTGAAAGCAGATTAACGTTTACTTTAAAAAAATGCACCGCCCAAACGGACGGTGCAATTTTTATGCGTGTGAAGTCTGATGATTATTCAGCCTTGCCTGCAGAACCGAGAACGTTCACGATTTTGTGGCGATAGAGTTTCTCCATGTTGTCGCGAGCGGGACCGAGGTACTTGCGGGGGTCGAATTCAGCGGGCTTTTCAGCAAAGACCTTACGAACAGCAGCAGTCATAGCGAGGCGGCTGTCGGAGTCGATGTTGATTTTGCAAACGGCGCTCTTAGCAGCCTTGCGGAGTTGTTCTTCGGGGATACCGATAGCGTCGGGGAGTTTGCCACCGTACATGTTGATGGTGTCCACTTCTTCCTGGGGAACTGAAGAAGAACCGTGGAGAACGATGGGGAAACCGGGGAGCTTAGCCATAACAGCGTCAAGCACGTCGAAAGCCAGAGGCGGGGGAACGAGCTTGCCTTCAGCGTTGCGGGTGCACTGTTCGGGAGTGAACTTGTAAGCGCCGTG
>JAAVGX010000009.1 GCA_014800065.1 Bacteroidales bacterium
TTGAATTTTAACGAATCAAGTTCAATTCTGCCGAAGATTGAACCCGATTTATTTTGGTTTAATTGGATTGAATATTAGTGATTTACGTTAATATCCTGCATTCAGCGAAATTTCAATGAGATTTATTTCGATTCAATATTAGTGCTCCTGTTCTGGGCACAGATAAAGCGAGATGACTGATTGAAAATTTAATAGTTATCTCGATTCTTTTTATTTTTTTCGTGCATATTACGTGCAAAAGTTAAGCACGCAAGTCATATGCAGTTCTCAATTACAACCAGCAATATTAAGAAGAGTGGGGTGAAAAAATCGCATGTGAAATTAAATGGTCCACGTAAGAAATATATGAGTAGCACATAAATTAGTGCCTTCGACCAAACAACAATGTTTATTTATTAACTCTCCTTTATGCATATGCACTCGGCAGCATTTACCGGCGACATCATACCTCCTCCACCTCCGAGTATTCGCAATAATTTCGTATATTTGCGCTTAAAATATCCTCAATATAACTGAGTTATTCCTATGCCTACAAATAAAGGAGCTTTGATACGTCGCCAAGTCTTGGATGGTTGCTTAAGCAGCAACCGAAACTACACTCTGCTCGATCTCATGGCGCAGTGCAACATCGTCCTGCGGGAGCATGGGTTCAAGGAGGTCTCTTCAGAGAATACTATTCGTACAGATCTACGGGAAATAAAAAGGCAGTATCCCGGAGCAGAAGTTGTGTCAATGAGAAAAGGGAGAAATATTCTCTATCGTTATAAAAACAAGGACTTTTCTATTTATAAAAAGCCGCTCACTGATACAGAGATATTAGGATTGACACAAGCTCTTTCTACCTTGAGCCGATTCGACGGTATGCCCGGCTTTGAATGGCTTGATAAACTAATTGAGAGACTGAAACCATCACTCAATATTGATATGACACTGGGGCATATAGTCGGCTTTGATGAAAACCTTGACTATAGTGGACGCGATTTCTTTTCGGTACTTCTCCAAGCCATTGTAGCCAAGCAAGTGCTTCTGATTCGATATTTTAGCTATAAAAAACAGCAAGAAAAACCAATTATAATTCACCCCTACTACCTGCGTCAATATAACAACCGTTGGTTCTTATTCGGGTTAAATGATGATAGTAAGCGCATTGACAATCTGGCCTTCGACCGCATTCAGGAGATGACTTCCATTATAAAGACTTATATTCCTAATGATACTCTTGACTTTTTTGAGTTCTTTGATGATATGATAGGAGTGTCAAGAAAACTTGAGGACACCCCGGAAGAGGTTCATCTTTTTGTTTCGAATCAGCAATTACCATACATTCTTTCAAAACCGCTCCACGGTACACAACGTATAATTGAAAAAAATGAATCAGGAGCCATAATCTCGATAAAGGTAATTTTGAACTTTGAGCTTGAGCAAACTATTTTATCTTTTGGAGAAAATATAAAAGTCTTATATCCAGAATATTTAGTACGCAAAATTGCAGACAGAATAAAAGCAATGTGCGCACTATACTGATGCGCGCAGTAAAACTGAGTGTATTTTTCGAATTTTATTCGTACCTTTGCGTCATAAACTAAAAATCTGTTTTATGACCGCACAACAGCTTGCCGTCCTCATATGGGATATCAAAGATATTATCCGTGACGTTTATGAAGATCCGGAAGTGGAAAACGTAATCTTACCATTCACGCTTTTGCGCCGAATGGATTGCGTGCTTCAGGACAAGAAGAATGCAATTGATGAGGAATTGGAGAAGGTACCAGAGAGGATGCGCCCCTTAAAACTTCAATTACTCATGCAGCAGCATAACCTCGCATTCTATAATACGTCTAAGTTCACACTTTCCACGTTATTGGCGACTCCTAACGAAATTGCCGATAACTTCAAGATTTACCTTGAAGGTTTTACCGACAACGTAAAGGATATTCTCAATAATTTCACGCACGAAGACAGCGAAGCTGGTGACCTGACTCGCATATATACTCGCCTCGACCGGGCCGGACTTCTCTTTGCTGTTACACAAGCCTTCGTTACCAAAGCTGATCTGCGCCTGGAGGTTGTTGATAATGCAATGATGGGTACCGCTTTTGAGACTGTCATTCGATGGTCTAAGGAATCATCCAACACGATGGCCGGACAATTCTACACGCCAAAGGATATCGTCAGGCTATTGGTTTCTCTCGTAATGTGCGGCAAGGAAAAAGAAATCAACAAGCTTGGGCAACATTTTAGAATCTACGACCCCTGCTGTGGTACCGGCGGTATGCTCACTGTAGCAAAAGAATTCCTCGAAAATGCTACAGACCGCAAGGATATGAAGGTATATCTTTATGGTCAGGAGAAGAATGAAAAAACATACGCTATTTGCAAGAGTGATATTCTACTCATGGGCGACGCTTCAGCCAATCAGGACGGACAGATTGCTGTAGGCAATACGCTGACCGATGACAAATTTGCCGGCAAAACCTTCAACTATATGCTCGCAAATCCCCCATTCGGTGTAAAGTGGAAGATGTTTGAGGAAACCATCAAGGCTGAGGCGGAAAGAGCCGGAGGACGTTTCTCTGCCGGGCTGCCAAGCACCTCCGATGGCTCGTTTCTTTTCCTTCAGCACATGATAAGCAAGATGGACATCGCAGGTTCGCGTATCGGTATTGTTCTCAATGGATCACCTCTTTTTAATGGAGATGCAGAGAGTGGTTGGAGCAACATCCGTAATATGCTACTTGAGCGAGACTTGCTCGACGCTATAATAGCTATTCCCAAAAATCTCTTTTACAGTACGGATATTCAGACCTACCTATGGATTCTCGATAATAACAAGCCGGAGTCACATCGCGGAAGGGTGTTATTTATCAATGGATTCCAAGAACCATATCAGTCGCTTTTGCAGCGCAACCTCGGCAAGAAGCGTTATGAGATCAGCGACTTGGGCGCGGCGGAAATTTTAAAGCTTTACCGCAACTATACCAGTGCTCAGGCCGAAATCAACGGGGAATTTGTAGAGGTTGCCAAACTGCTTGATATCGACGACTTCCGCTATACAAAAGTTACAGTAGAGCGTCCGCTGCGCCTCATGTTTGAAAATACCGGTAAGAAACTATTGGAGGCTATAACCAACGGTACTTTCGGTAAAAAGGAATTGCCGTTCTTCGCTCAGGTCGCAGCCCTCAAAGGTGTGGACGAGCGTCGCAATGATGCCGACTTCTTTGAGTGGCTAACTAAAGCTCTAAAACCTACGAAAGTTAAAAAAGGGGAAATAAACAAATTGCGTTCCTACGCTATCACTGATGAATCGGTTCCGGAAATCTATGACACACCGGGAAAGCCCGAATCCGGTCGAGTTGCCGACAAGGCACTGCGCGACACCGAGAATATTCCTTTCAAGACCGATATTGACACTTATTTCCGCGAAGAAGTGCTTCGCTTCGTACCGGACGCGTGGATGGACCGAAGGAAAGACAAAATCGGTGTGGAGTTTCCGTTCTCAAAGATGTTCTACGTCTATAAGCCGCTACGCGACCGCACTGCGATACTCGACGAGCTGTTTGCGCTCGACTCCCAGCTCGAAGCCGATATTAAGGAACTGAAATCTGCCGAATGATTATGACACGATACGATAGCTATAAGGACACGGGAATTTCGTGGATCGGCGAAATCCCGAGTCATTGGGAGGTAAAACGTGGTAAGTTCGTCTCACGTATTCTCGCTGGCTTTCCTTTTGATTCCGATAAATTTACAACGGATGAAGGTTATATGCCTCTAATACGTATCCGAGACATCAATTCAGCTACCACAGAGATGAATTACAGTGGTTCATATATCGAAGATTATGTAATCAAGAGAGGTGATGTTTTGATCGGTATGGATGGAGACTTTAAAATCTCACAATGGGGAGGAGGAGATGCCCTCCTTAATCAACGAGTATGTAAGGTTGAGGATAGTAAGGAATTGTTGGCAAAATTTGCATATTATTTATTGCCTCGTCCCCTCCAGCTGATTAATGATATATGTTATGCAACTACTGTAAAGCACCTCTCTACCTACGACGTGTTAGGAACTTTCCTTCCTGTTCCGCCGATTGAGGAGCAGAAAGTGATTGCTGACTATCTGGATAAGAAGTGCGGGAACATTGACGGGATTATCGCAACTCAGGAGCGAAGAATCGCGTTGCTCAACGAGTTAAAGCAGACCATCATCACCGAAGCCGTAACTCGCGGCATCAATCCTAACGTTCCCCTTAAAGACTCCGGCATCGACTGGATCGGCGAAATCCCGAGTCATTGGGAGGTAAAACGTGGTAAGTTCGTCTCACGTATTCTCGCTGGCTTTCCTTTTGATTCCGATAAATTTACAACGGATGAAGGTTATATGCCTTTAATACGTATCCGAGACATCAATTCAGCTACCACAGAGATGAATTACAGTGGTTCATATATCGAAGATTATGTAATCAAGAGAGGTGATGTTTTGATCGGTATGGATGGAGACTTTAACATCTCACAATGGGGGGGAGAAGATGCTCTCCTTAATCAACGAGTATGTAAGGTTGAGGATGGTAAGGAATTGTTGGCAAAATTTGCATATTATTTATTACCTCGTCCCCTCCAGCTGATTAATGATATATGTTATGCAACTACTGTAAAGCACCTCTCTACCTACGACGTGTTAGGAACTTTCCTTCCTGTTCCGCCGATTGAGGAGCAGAAGGCGATTGCTGAGTATTTGGATAAAAAATGTTCTAAAATTGGCTCTGCACTTGCTACGGCAAAGCGACAGGTGGAACTGTTTAGGGAATATAAGCAATCAGTCATCACCGAAGCTGTAACCGGCAAAATCAAAGTATTTTAATTTACCGGTAATTTGCTAATGATAAAATTGAAACAAAAATATGATAAGCGTAATTAACGAAGCCTTTTTTGAAATGAAGTGTTCAGACTATTTAGACTCCAGTCCTCTTTATAACAAACGGAGTTCTGCCGACTTTGACATTGATGCACTATGCGACCATGTAATGCTACGCCGCTTTATCATGGCGCAGAAAGACAAGTGGGAAAAACTCGTGCAGCGGTTCGGCAGTGAGGACGCAGCGTTTGAAACCGTGGTCAAGGAGTATAACAAACGTCTTGATAATGGCTCCAAACTAACCACTCTCTTCCAAAAGGGGCTGAATATTCAGGGCATCAAGATAAAATTGGTGCAGTTCAAACCTGAATATAATGACGCTGACAGCGAGTTTCAGCAACTTTATCTTCAAAATCGGTTCTCAGTCGTTCCGCAGATGCGTTATAGCAATCTACCGCCCGACAATAAGAACCGACTCGATCTGTGTATCCTTATAAATGGTATACCTATCATTACTGTTGAGCTGAAGAATGAGTCAACCGACCAGACATACGTTGATGCCATTCATCAATATCAGACCAACCGTGACCCACAGAACCGTATGCTCCGCACGGCATTAGTTCATTTTGCCGTGGATAACAATTATGCTTTCATGACAACGGCTCTTAGGGGAGAAGCCACGACGTTCCTACCGTTTAATAAGTACAGCAAGAACCCGGTGCTGTACAACGACTATGCAACCTCATATCTTTGGCACGACATTTGGCAGGCAGATAGTCTACTGAACATCCTGCAACACTTCATAAAGCAGTACACCGAAATTGATGATAAGACCGGCCGAAAAAAGGAGGTTACAATCTTCCCACGCTATCATCAACTCCGAGCCGTGCGCTATCTTACCGGTGATGTAAAGAAGAATGGCGCCGGCAATAATTACCTAATTGAACATGCTGCCGGTAGCGGCAAGACTAAGTCAATGGCTTGGCTCGCTCATCAGCTTGCGAATCTGACAGACCGCGATATGCGTCCGATTTTCGATAGCATTATCATGGTTACAGACCGCATAGTGCTAAATGCAAACATGGCTGACGATGTCAATAATTTTGAGACCGAGGTCGGAACGGTGAGCGATATCCGCAGAGGGTCCAAGAATCTCGCTGACGCCATCAACGATGGCCGACGCATCATAGTAAGCACGGTTCAAAAGTTTGCATACGCCCTCGATAAATTGAAAAGGGATAAGGCTCGCAAATATGCTATTATCGTTGACGAAGCGCATACAGCCATAGGCAATGAAAGCGCAAAGGATCTTGTTAATGCACTATCCACAGATGAAGAACTGCGGAAGTATGCAGAAAAATTTGGTGCGGAAGACTACGAGAGCGAAATGGATGCCATGCTTGCGTTTCTTCAAGCAATGCGGCAGGAGATGAACCACATCTCATATTTCGCCTTTACCGCCACACCAAAGGATAAAACTTACGTATTGTTCGGGCGTAAAAACGCTGCAGGTGAATGGGAGGCCCACGATTACTATTCGATGAAACAGGCCATCGAAGAGAAATTTATACTTGACGTGTTGCAAAACTATACCACGTTTGACACCATGTTTGAGTATGTCAAGAAAGCAGAATTGCCCGAAGATGAAAACTCCAAGGAGTACGAAGAGCGAAAAAGCGTGAAACTAATCTTGCAGGCCCTCAATAAAGATCCTTACAACATGGAGAAGAAGGCTCGGGTGATGCTAAAGCATTTCTTCAGTAACACCATCCATAAAATCGGGGGACAGGCAAAGGCTATGATAGTCAGCGATTCGCGCATCTCTGCTGTGAGATATAAGCAAATCGTGGATAAAATTGTTGCAGAGGACTATAATGGTTCAATTAAAACTCTGGTGGCATTTTCCGGAACTGTCGATCTTGACGGCGCAAGCTATACTGAGGATAAGCTTAACGGTTACGGCATTAAGGATAACCGTATCCGCGATATTTTTGATGAGCCGGAATACCGCATACTCATTGTGGCTGACAAGTTCCAGACAGGCTTCGATCAGCCCAAACTGCACACGATGTATGTCGACAAGATACTTGGTGGTATCCAAGCTATTCAGACCCTTAGCCGTCTGAATCGGTGTGCCCCGATGAAAGAGGACACAATGGTGTTGGATTTCCGCAATAATGCTGACGACATTCTGAAGTCATTCCAAAAGTATTATAAGGAGACGAAGCTGATGGGCGATGTCGACGTGCAGCGTCTGTATTCTTTTATAACTGAGATTGAGGAGTATAAGGTTTATAATGAAGCAGAGGAGACTCATATCGTTCAGAAGTTGCTCAACAAGCGCGATGCGGAGGCTGTACCGGGGCTGGTTCGGCAAATTGTGGAGGAGCGCGTTGTACCGATGAGCGATGACCAAAAAGACAACTTCAGAAAGTTGATAAACCGCTATATACGTAGTTACGGCTTTATGGCCCAACTTATGAAATTCATTGACCCCGAGCTTGAGCGTCATTATGTTTTCTATAAAGTGCTTTACAAGCAGCTCCCATATACGAAGGAGACCCTTCCGATGGAGATTCTTGAAAAGGTGGATCTTAATAAGTTGCGCTTGCAAATGAGTTTTGAGGGCAACCTGAAACTCGAAGATGAAAACACCACCTTGCAATCTTCACGAATTGGCGACATCAACACGCCGCGCCCTGATGAAACCAAGTCACTTCAAGATTTGCTGAATATAGTCAACGAACCATGGCAAGGTTATCTGGATGAAAATGATAAAGTCATACGCACTATTGTTGATGAAATCTTTGTCGATACAGATGTGCTCAATGCGTTCAGGGCAAACAACAGTATCGAGACCTTGTCAAGAGTTGTTGTGGATACAATTATGAAAAAAGCAGGTGGTCAAGTAGAGAAATTCTTCTCAGTTCTTGAACAGGTCACTCAAAATACTCCTTTCGGACAAGACCTTGTTCACGGAATCGTTGACCGTATTGCTGAAAACACCAGTCGCGACCGGAATTTACCGCTCGATATAGACACTTTGCGTGAAGCTATTCAGCGAAATATGGAGTCGACATTTGCAAATATCAGTCGATTCATCCGACCTCTTGCCGAGGTTATAAACACTCTCCTGAAAGTAATTCAGGCTCCTTCGGTTTCAAATCTTGATGGAGTCAATGAAATAGTCATTGATTCGCTCAATCAGGTATACCGCTCCACGGGCTTGCGTATCGTTGACCGCCATCGCCATTTCAAAACGCTTCTTACTCATTACGAGCCGTTCCTCAAAAAGCTCTATTATCTGATTAATGGCAAGCAGATAACTGGACGGGAAGAGGGTCAAAATGCGACTCTAACAGACGCTATATTCGCTTTCCGCGCGTTGCGTGGTCTACGAAACAATCCCGACCCAGTATATCAACAATTCAATCAATATTTAGAGAATCTACGAGCCTGGCGCAACGCAGAATCTCATGAGGCGAACCTTGCTTCAGAACAAGATCTTATTGCCGCTACCCACATCATCACGGCAATGTACATCTACATCGTGTCGCAAGTAACTATCGACCTCGAAATGTCAGATTATTTTAACGAATAACTATGAATACATTTTACAAAACTTTTCTTAAAAACATCACCCTGTCCTCCGATCAGGTCGAAGATGGCACGACGAAATACAAGGGTGTATGCCAATGTCTCGCTAAGGGTTTCTTTGATAGAGATCTTCGAGATAGTGATAAACTTCTATTTGGTTCTTTCAAAAAAAACGCAAATCCTACCTATGGATGAGAATCAGGACGTAGATGTAATGTTTAAGATTTCCGAAGAAATATACGAACAGTACAAAACTCGGCCTGGGGATATGTTGCAAAAAGTCCGCAATATTCTAAAAGATACTTATACCACGACTAAGGCTATGACAATGCTCTACAAGCTGGAGAAAGCCACACTGGAAATGACGTCGGTTATGCACGTAAAAGATCTCGCCAAGAGATTTGAGGCGCAATGGTTGCAGCAACTCAACCAGCCCTAAAACACATCAAGTAGTAAGGGCCCATTAAAACAGCATCGGCAGGGAGCATCACTCCTTGCCGATGTATTTTGTTCCGGTAACTCAATTTACATTTTCATTGCATCGAATATCGATGATGTGAAGTCGGAGGAATCAAGGCGGATGGATGTGGCATCTTCGATAGATTTGCAGATAAGATTTATACTGCCATACCAGCCGATGTGTTGGTCTATGATGGCTGCCTGCATTTTGCATTCAGGCCTATGTAGAATGGACAAGCCCATTTGCCGCAGGTCTTCCTCTCGATGTCCTGCTTCTGCTATGATGATTGCTGTGTTTACTCCTCGCTGAGCTGAGGCCGCAAGCAATTCGATTACGCGAGGGGTTCTATTCCAGCGTAGACGTATGGTTGAGATAACAGTGCTTCGTTTGGCAGAGGTGTCGCTCAATAGTTTCGCGCTTCATCTTGGCGGAATCGTTTCCAACCAATCTGATGACATTAGGATAAATTTCCTTCCATTTCGACACAAGCAAATCAACGTGGAATGTACATCTTTACGAATGGTTGCCGCTGTTAGACCAAATTTGCGAGGGGGGAGCAAACGGGCTTTTGTGGTCGGGGGTGTTCCAGATATGTGGTTTTCGGTAGTGTTATGGAATAGTCTCTAACTCTTTACCTGCATGTATTCGTCGTATTTTATTGGCAATTAATTGAATTTCAGGGTGCTTGTGTGATTTTTTTTGTGCTAATGAAATAACAGGAGTAATGCGAGGTGAATGATTAGTGGAATTATAACGCAGATTATGACGGAATTAAGGATGTAATTACCTCCCCAACGGTTGAACCAGTTGAGAAAACGGACGGAATCCGTAAAGACTTTGTCACACCATTGGCTGAAGTTATGTCTTGTTGCGATAAAAATTCCTACCCATATACATACCAAGGCAGTGGATAGATACGGGGTTTTGAGCCTATAATCAAGTATGATTGTCCATGATAATGGTATAAGCAGGTAATAGACAAGGATATTTATTTCATTATAAGTTAATCCGGTCTTTTTGCCGATCCAATTCAATGATCGTGCAACTATGTTAAAAACTTTCCGTATCATTTTTTATGTATTTGCGATTGCAGTCTTTTGTGTTGTCGTTTTTTCTTTCAATGCCGTTGCTTGTTGTGAAATTTCGGTGGCTTGGGTGAAATCCCGCTTCTCTTGGAAACGCCCACTTGGCGTTTCCAAGAGAAGCTGAGACAGGGGACTCTTAGGATGTGGCCTACTTTTTTGAGCTTATTACATCAATCAGATTATCAGGGAGATTAAGATAGTTTTCTGAATAACGTATCTTAAAATATGCATTATAAGATTTCCCCCATTTTTCTCGCTTTCCGGCCACTACAACATGAAAGCCAGAGGTGGTTTTTAAGAGAATATTAAAAACTCCCAAGGTATACTTGATAAAGAGCGTTCCGCAGGAAGCTTCGCATCTATCATAGCTGCCCTGATAGTCATAGGAGATTTGTCCGATCTCAATCAGATCTCCGCCTGAAATTGATGTGTTGTTTTCTTTTTCCATTTGTTTGTTGTTTTTTTAGTCGATGTTCCAGTATGCTTCAGGGTCGCCATCGAAGGCATCATTGATGGTTTCGTCGTCGTAGCCCTCGATGTCGTGGGCGTAAGTACCGGCGTATTCGTCCTCGTACTTGTCGTAGCAGTCTTCGTACATTTTTTATGTTTTTGTTTATGTTTGCTGACTCTATATACCGAACCGTATTGGCAGGTCAACATCAAGCCGAGATTTTTTCTTCTTTTTCTTGAGTTGACGGTTTTGGTTCGTTTGACTCCATATGACGAGTTAGCACCAACGTGGAGGAGGGTGTTGATGGTGCCGAGAGTTTTTTACCAAAATGTCAATGTACTCTTTGCCGCACTGTTCCCTGAGCCTCTGCTCGGGGCTTAGACAGGCGTTGTGTGGGGGCTCCTTGTATAGTCCGAGCTGAAGCTCGGGGCCAAAGACAAAGTACCGCTTGCGCGGTGTTGCTTTTTGGGGGTTGTGCTATTGGAGCTATTCCTTTGCTTGTCTTGTTCTTAGGGCGGTTGCGGCTACCGCTATTTTCGTCGAGCCGGAGGCGGTGGGGTTTGCTGGTC
>JAAVGX010000010.1 GCA_014800065.1 Bacteroidales bacterium
ACATTATTGGTATAGCTGTAATACACTACCAGTGTTTTTGCATTGACAGACAAGCAACCAATCATAATGGTTAAAATAAAAGCGATTTTTTTCATATATGCTTTCTTTATTTCTAAAATCCTACTTGTTTCTGCTGTTCAGCATTGTAGCGGTCGCCAACTACCGGGATTTCTGCTACAGCGAGTTCTAATTCTTTCCATTCCTCGGGGGGCACTTCAAAATCCAACGTTCTGAGGTTTTCTTCCAGATGTGACAATTTTGTGGTACCGGGGATGGGGACAATGAACGGTTCCTTTTGCAACAGCCAAGCAAGAGCAACCTGCGATGAGGTCATGCCGCGCTCCCGACCGAAATTCTGCAACACGTTTACAATTCTTGTGTTTGCTCTCATAGCCTCAGGCTGAAATCGTGGAAGAGTGTGCCGGTTGTCGTTATTGTGGTCGAACACGGTGAATTCGTTAATGCATCCGCCGAGAAAACCACGGTTGAGGGGGCTGTAAGGGACGAATCCTATGCCAAGCTCCTTGCAGGTGTCCAGAACACCATTCTCCTCCACAAGCCTGTGCATGAGGTGATATTCACTTTGGATTGCAGTGACCGGACATTCAGCATGAGCTTTACGGATTGTTTCGGGACTGACTTCACACATACCCCAATGAAGCACCTTTCCTTCTTTCATTAAATCGCTGATTGTTCCCGCTACGTCTTCTATCGGAGTGTTCGGGTCAAATCTATGCTGATAGAACATAGGGATGCAATCGGTATTCAAACGGCTCAGTGACTCCTCACAATATCGGCGAATAGTATCAGGACAGCTATCCTGACGGCCTGTGCCTTTACCATTGATGACCTCATGACCGAATTTAGTAGTGACATTGATTTTTCCGCGAAATTCCGAAAGGGCCTCGCCCGCAAGAATCTCATTTGTCAGCGGACCATAGATTATCGCTGTGTCGAAGAGGGTTATACCTCGGTCGACGGCCTCATGCAGAAGACGGATACATTGTTTCTTGTCGGGATGCTGAGAGCGGTTGTATGTCATACCCATCACACCGAAACCGAGAGCCGACACATCGAAGGCCGCATTGCCGGAACCAAGAGTACGAACAGGAAGGCCACCGAGTATGGTTTTGTCGTCTTTACGTTCAATGATATTGGTTGCTGCCTCCACCTTATTAAAGGTTGCTTCCAAGGCCACAGCACCCATAGTCAAACCGAGAGTTTTAAGGAAACCCCTTCGGGTAAAATTATTATGGCTCATTACAATTCTATTTTCTTGATTACATGAGCAGGATTTCCGGCAACAACTGTCATTGGCGGAACATCATGCGTGACTACGCTCTGTGCACCCACAATCGCCCCGTAACCGATTCGTACACCGGGTAAAATAGTGGAATTGATACCAATCCACACCTTATCCTCAATCACAATAGGACGGCCGTAGGTTGCGCTTCGATTGTCGGGATTCACGTCGTGGTTGATGGTGATGAGGTTGCACTTGGGGCCGATGAATACTCCATTGCCGATCGAAATCTGACCGCGCCCGAAGAACGTGCAACACTGCTGGATGAAACAGTCTTCGCCTATAGTTACTGGTTTGCCGTAGTCAATATAGAAAGGAGGAAGCAGTGTTGTGCTTTCGGGGAGCGGCTTGCCAAGAATCACTTCCATCAGTTCGTGTACTCGTTTCTGGTCGCGGATACTTACAGTAGAAAGTTTCTGAGCAGTTTCCATGCAGGAAAAAATGTCGTCAATCAGAAGTTCATATCCCGGCTCGTTGGGTGATATGACCTCACCGTTACGGTCTCTTTCAAATATATTTTCCATATCCTGATTATTTTTTACTGATGCAAAATTACATTCAAAAAAATAGCCCCGCTTTGCTGCGAGGCTCAAACTATTTTGTCAGGAAGTTCAAATAGCGGAAAGGGTGGGTGCGATGCCATACATCTCTTTGTAAAGTTTCGAGAAGTGCGAAAGGTTCTTGAATCCGACATCAAAACATATTTCAGATACCTTTCTGCCTCCTTTATGGATAAGGTCGCGGGCGGCTTCGAGTCGCCGTCGTATCAGCCATTTCTGAGGCGTGAGCTCACTCACTTTTTTGAAATCTCTTTTGAAAGTGGCGAGGCTACGCCCTGTGTAATAAGCCATTTCTTCCATAGACAGTTCGTTCATATAATTCTTCTCCATGAAATCGACAATGTCTATCTTCCAGGGTTCCACGAAATCAAAAAGCGAAGCGTAGAGGTTCACGTCGGTCTTAAGGATAACCCTCATACCTTCGTTCATCTTCATTTTAAGGATGTCTTCATCAGGTTGAACACCTGCATCAAAATAAGGGACTAAAGATTCAAAAAGACTTCTTACATCAAGGCGATTGGATGGAAATTTCATCAGGCTCACCTTCTCTCTTTTTGAGTCGGAGGGTATATCGCGCTGATTTATATTATGATAAAAGTCCTTAAGGAAATCGCGAGAGAATTTCATTACCACAGACCGATAAGGCTTGTTATCCGATGCTCGTTTTTGCAGCCATATTCTGTTGTCACGGCGCATGAAAGCACAATCTCCGGGACGGAGGATTGTCTTTTTTCCACCATCAGTTATTTCCAGCTCTCCGGAGAGAATATATATCAGAGTGTGCTCACGGTTGCAGTGAGCACAGCCGCGGTCGTCCGTGAAGAAGCTCGCAATAAAAACATTTGAGCAGTCGAAAACATCAAGTTTTTCCATAAGTAATAATTCAAATTATCCGACAGTAAGTGAAAAAAATCTTTTATACTCTCTGCGACTTTTTTTTTGCCACTTTCATCTTGTCGTTCAGTCGCTTAGCTCGCTTCATCGGCTTGCCGCTCTCGAGTGAGCGAGAAAGAACCTCATTCGCTCCATATTGAAATTGACTGAAATATAAGTTCACAATAGCATAAACTAAATTTGAACACTTACTTATCATGAGATTTTACGCTACAAAGTTAGTGTAAAATTTGAAGAATTACTTTGTTGACAGGCTCAAATTTTGTTTATTCTATGATGTAAAAGAAAATTAGCCGGGTGTAGTCAGTCGCGTTGCGATGGTACTACATCCGGCCTTTTAAATTTCTATATTTGGGATCAGTTATTGCCCCATGTGTTGTAGTGAACGTTTTCGGGTTTCCACTTGTCTTTGGGAGTGTTTTGACCGTCGGGATAGCCAATTACTACGCATGAAAGGGGAATGATGTTCTCGGGCATGTTGAAGAGTTTTGCAAAAGCGGCAACTCTATCCTGCACGGGGTATATTCCGCACCACACAGCCCCCAGGCCCATTGAATGTGCGGCGAGGAGGAGATTTTCGGTAGCTGCGGAAACGTCCTGCACCCAAAACTCGCGAGCTTCGCCCTGGAGAGCAGCGTCCATATCTCCGCAGAGGATGATGGCCAGTTTTGCTCCTTCTACCATCTTCATGTTGGGTGATATAGAGGCGATGGAATCGAGCGCTTCTCTTTGGTTCACCACCAGGAATCGCCAAGGTTGTTTATTAACCGCAGTGGGAGCCGCCATTGCTGCATGCAGGAGTGAGTCCACTTGTTCTGTGCCGACCGGTTTGTCGCTGTAGGAACGGACACTTGTGCGGGTCATTATTGCATCGTATGTAGCGTTGCCGTCTTGGCCGGCTTTGTTACTGCAACTTACGCTTGCCAGTGCAATGGCGATCGTTGCGAAGAATAAAATTACTTTTTTCATATCTCGATGTATTTGATAGTCAAATGAAAAGCTTCCGGATATATTTTGCCACCAGGTCGGGCTCAAAGCCACGGGAGGCTGCGAAACGGAAAAGTTTTGTGCGTCCGTCGTAGGTTTTAGCATCATCAATAGTGCGAGCTTTTGCCTTTAGGAGCTCCGCCAAATTGTTCTCGTAGTCTGATTGGTCAATATCGTCCAATGCTTCGGCAACGGTGTCGCGCTCTATTCTTTTGGCCGCGAGGGCAAGGGCAATTTTTCGTTTGCCCCAGCGCGCATATTGGANCTTATCCCGCACAAAGGCGCGCGTGAAGCGTTGGTCGTCGAGGAAACGTCTGTGCTTTAGCGAGTTAATTATTGTATCGGCATCGGAAGCNGNNACCATCCAGCGATATAGTTTTTGACGAAGCTCGAACTCACAATGCTCAGCTCGGGCACAAAGCTCCTCAAGCCTAAGCAATGCTTTTGCCGGTTCCATCGGCTTGGGTTGTTTTTTAAGCGCCATAANCTGCCTTTTGCGCTTTGGCATATCGCCAATTTCCTTTAAAGTCACGCAGAACATCGACGTTCACAAAGCCTGAATCGGTAAGCATTTTCTTCATTTGTTCGGATTGAGTCTGGTTAATCTCGAAGAATAACCAACCACCGGATTCGAGCGATGATTGCGCATAAACTGCGATAGCTCTATAGAACTTAAGCGGGTCATTGTCCGGTACAAACAAGGCAGAATGAGGTTCGTGTTCCAGAACATTNGCATCCATCTGAGCTTTTTCGNTTTCGCAAATATACGGTGGGTTCGAAACAATCACATTCCAATGCTTNTGGGGTAAATTTTGCGCCAGAATGTCCTGCTTTTCAAATGTTACCTTTGTTTTGAGAGATGTGGCATTTGAACGGGCTGTTTCGAGGGCTTTATCGGAAATATCCCACCCGGTAACGCTACTGAACGGCAAAGTTTTAGCGAGTTCAATGGCGATACATCCGGACCCGGTGCCGACATCNAGCACACGCAAATCGGACATNCCATTGAGGGTATCGGTCACAAGATCGACCAGTCCTGCNGTTTCNGGACGCGGGATTAGNGTAGAATCATTGACAGAGAAGAAGTTACCCATGAATAGAGCTTTNCCTACGGCATATTGCACCGGGGTACCCTGCTCTACCTTNGCTACGGCNGCTTCGATTAATGCTTGNGTNGAATCGAGCACGGAGCGATCGCCATTTACCCAAAGGTAATTCCTGTCGTAGCCGGCCACATCCTCCAAAATNATACGCGCAGAAGCCTCGGCCTCGCNGGGAGTCATTACCCGGCCAAGCCGCTGCTTGATGCTGTTGAATAGTGCTGTNACGGTGACCATCAATCACGATCGTCGTTTATGGCCTCATAGAGGAAGGCGTCGTCGTCGCCATTATCGGAATCGTCCTCGACATCGTCGACGTCCCAATCGACATCTTCTCCCCATTGGTCGGGGCTGATGCTACGGAGATCTTCAGCTTCCTGCTCTTCCTCTTCGGCTGTNGGTTGGTACTCAAAGATAAAATCATCTTCCTCGCGAACNCGATGATGACCATCGAGGGGACGGTGAATGATTTCGGCCACATCGATTCTGTTGTTTTCATCCGTGATAGCTCNCCAAAGCATATCCTTCAGTTCGGTGATGCCCTGACCNGTCACAGCGGAGATAAANACATGGGGCACNCCATCGGGGAGGGTTTTGGCGATTTCTTCGCGCAATTCATCGTCNAGAAGGTCGCTNTTGGAAATTGCGAGCACCCTTTGCTTATCCATAAGCTGGGGATTAAACTGCTCCAGTTCCTTCAAAAGAATTTCGTATTCCTTNGCGATATCNTCGGCATCTGCGGGNACCATGAACAGGAGNACNGCATTACGTTCGATATGNCGCAAGAATCTGAGNCCTAANCCCTTACCTTCGCTTGCGCCCTCGATGATACCNGGNATGTCGGCCATTACGAAAGAGCGGTTGTCGCGATAGGACACTATGCCGAGTTGTGGNTCCATGGTAGTGAAGGGATAGTCGGCAATCTTAGGTTCAGCAGCCGAAACGGCTGACAAGAGGGTTGATTTACCGGCATTNGGGAATCCGACCAAACCAACATCTGCAAGCATTTTCAGTTCGAGAATGACGGACTTTTCGATAGCCGGTTCNCCGGGCTGTGCATATCGTGGNGTTCGGTTTGTTGCNCTTTTGAAATGCCAGTTGCCGAGGCCTCCTCGNCCCCCTTTAAGCAATTTCACTTCCTGCCCATCGTCGGTCACCTCGGTAAGATACTCACCTGTTTCGGCGTCAAACACCACTGTGCCACANGGTACCTCCACAATCACGTCTTCACCATCTTTGCCGAAGGAACGGCCACCCGAGCCGCTTTCACCATTGCCGGCGAATATGTGNCGGCGATATTTCAGGGGCANGAGGGTCCACATNTTGCGGTTGCCTTTCAGGATAATGTGACCGCCACGACCACCGTCGCCGCCGTCAGGGCCTCCCTTGGGCACGTATTTGGCACGATAAAAATGACGAGAGCCGGCTCCACCTTTTCCGGACCGACAAAGTATTTTCACATAGTCTATAAAATTGGAATCTGCCATTTGAGTTCTTGTTAGTTATGATTTTAGTTAAATGTTATTATCATTCCGGAATCTCCGAAATCTCATTTCATATCAAGTATAACAATTCAGGATGCCGGATAGTTATCTTTTTTCTAAAGAATTNTGATGCCGCATCAACTCGGCGGCCTGTCGGAAATCAACGGGCGANCCTACATCTATCCAAGTGCCCTGAATCGGGTAGTAGGTGACGGAGAGGCCGTTGNCCAAAGCGGTCTGAATCAAATCGGTAGCATCGGTGCGATGNCCTTTCTCCAACAAATCCAGGGCNCGATTCGAAAAAATGTATATTCCGGCGTTNGCGTAGTANGAGTAGGCGGGTTTCTCCTCAATACCAGCTACGTAATCCGGATTGGATTCGTCAAGGGTAAGAATAGCGTACGGTACCGAAATCTGGTAGGGAATAACCGCTATGGTCACATCGGCATCCTTGTCGAGATGTCGCAAATACATATCCTCGAAGGATATANTTGTGAGCAGGTCGGAATTCATCACCAAGGTAGCATCGTAAGCACCGGTTGAATCACACAGTGCGAGCGAGCCGATAGTGCCCAGTGGTGCATCTTCCTCCACTACCTTCACTTTGACCCCTGCGACAGGACGTGCGAAGTGTGCCTTGATTTGATTTGCCAGATAGCGTGCGGTAACCGTGATATCTTCTATACCCACGGCAGCGAGAGCNTCGATATTATAGTCGATAATTGCCTTGCCCTCAATCTGTAACAATGGTTTTGGGGTATTGAGTGTGGCCGGGCGCAGGCGTTCACCTTTACCACCGGCCATCACCACGGCGCGAAGCGGTAGACGGGTTGTGCATTCACTGAGGTTGAGGATATCGACCAAGCGACGGTCTGTATCCAATACGGGTATGAGCGTAATACCGTTAGAGCGTAATTCCTTGAGCTTGGAAATATCTTTTTCGCCTTGAGTTAAAAAGCGGAAGTCGGTGAAGGCGGCCTTGGAGGCAGCGTCGCTAAGCCCGACTNCACGGAGCAAGGCCCGTCGAATGTCGCCGTCGGTGAGTGTGCCCACGGCTCGATTGTATTCGTCCACCAAAATAATNGTCATGCGATCNCCCGGAAGCGAATTGAGGCGNTCGATTGCNTCNAGAATGGAGATGTCGGATGGTACGATATGCTTTTTGTCCATCGGCTTCGTTATTTTAGAGTGTGTTTACTTTTAAACCAATTTAATATATGAAGAGTGTGTANTATAACTTTTGATTTCATCACAAAGGATCTTTTGGGCGCTTTTTCAAAGTTTCATCAGTCGCAATGCCCGCATTACTCCTTCTTCAATTTTGAAAAATCACTCCAAAATCTCTCTTTGTGCTAAAATCATTTAAAAGTAAACACACTCTTAAAGTCAAGACATTTGTGAGTTGATTAGCACTTCAGCAGTAGCCCAGTTGAGAGGNGTATCCAAATCNAGNCTACGCTCCTGAGGCATCATATAAGGNACACGTTTNGGGAAGCNTCCTAATTCCATCTGCCTGAGTGACTGCGGATTGATTATGTACACTGCCCCATTTTGCTCCATCACCGACGGTACGTCCTGGCGGCGACGATACAGGCCGTCACCTTTACAGATGCGTATATATCCCTGCGAGTCGAGTTCAAAGAGGGTATAATAAGGGTTTGCTTTAGCTTCCGTTACCGATGTTACCATATCCAGATTCGGGGAATAAAGGGCAAGNGCACCTAATATATCGTCGACAATCCTGAATGGCGAAGTGGGTTGCAAAAGAACGACGCAATCATATGGAATTCCCTGAGCAGAAGCCCATTGCATTGCATCCAGCATCACCTCGCGGGAACCGGTGTTGTCCTGTCCCAGATGAGCGGGGCGCATATAATCCACTGTCAGCCCGCACCGGCGTCCAACTTCGGCAATCCGGTCGCTATCAGTGGAAAGCAGGATGTATCCGCCGGTAATTGCACATGCTTGGTGAGCCACTTCTATAGTGTAGGCTATCAGGGGTTTGCCTCCTAATAACTTTATGTTCTTTCCGGGAATTCCCTTGCTGCCTCCGCGGGCTGTGATGATGTAGAGGGGTGTCATATCTTTTATTTCCAATTAAATTGCTCCTCGGAGGATGCCGAGTGGTTCCCAATAATGTCGTGAAAGGTTTTGGGTGCGACCGGGAGCGAGTGCACGAAGTCCATCAGGGCATCGAACATAATTACCGGTGTGTCAGGCTTATAGTAGGGATTTGAATCGCCTTCGGTATGAGGTATTTTAAGAGCAAGAGCTATCGCTTCGGATATTTCCGCCGTTGAAGTACCGCAATGGATAACAGAGTCTGCTGCCAATCGTCCGCGCTGACGCACACCCACATCTACGGTCGGAATGCCCCAGGAGGGTACCTCCACAATGCCGCTTGACGAATTTCCTATTGCCATACAGGCGTAGCGCAGCAGATTCTGATAGCGTTTCATACCTAAAGATGAAACGACCCTTACATTGGCCGGATGCTTTTGCGCAAAATCCTTCAACAATGGGATTATTTCAGCGCCATGTGCATCATTGTTCGGATAGGTGATAATGTAGGTAAGGTCGGGATGTTGTGCCAGTGCGTCGAGGAATTGGCGAGTGAGGTCGGCTACCGGGCGATGGTCCAGAGTGGCCGGATGATAAGTGACCACGGCAACCTTTCCATCCAATCGTATATTAAGGAATTGCTCGAGTTCTTGGAGAGGTATCACTTCAACATTCCTTGCGTTCCAAGCTCCGATAGCTCCGGTGTTTATCACCCGCCGGGGATCCTCACCCATTTGGATAACACGT
>JAAVGX010000011.1:0-13763 GCA_014800065.1 Bacteroidales bacterium
GGCGTTGCTATTGCGTCGGTTGGGCGTTGGTGACATCGCAAAGCGATGTCCGTACATTTTGCTGATTAATAATTATTTTTGGGGCAAAGTTACGGCCTTTGGTGGGCGTTTTATTGTATTATTTGCGCAATTTGCCTTTTCTTTCGACTTCGTACGTTGGCGGGGCAAAAGGACGCACCGAACGTGCGTCCGTACATTTTTGGCTGGTTTTCAGGGGGTTACGTTAGCTGGTCAAGAGGACGCTCGGAACGAGCTTCCCTACATTTTTCTTGCATTTTGGGGCTTTTTGCGATTAATTTCTTGATTTGGGATTTTTTTTGTATTTTTGCCGATTATGAAGAAGATCATTATCCTTTCTTGCTTAGGGCTTGGCTTAAGTGCGTCGGCCCAGAGCGCGCCCCTTTGGCTTAGAGATGCAAAAATATCGCCCGACGGCACAACGATTGCCTTTACTTATAAAGGTGATATTTTCACTGTTCCGACTTCGGGTGGCGAAGCAGTGCGTGTGACTGCTCAACCTTCCTACGAGACTTCTCCGGTGTGGAGTCCTGATTCCAAGACGCTCGCTTTCAGTTCCGATCGTTATGGAAATGCTGATATTTTCGTTGTGAGCCGAGATGGCGGCGAGTGGAGTCGATTGACCTATAATTCGACCTCGGAGGTTCCTGAGGCTTTTACTCCCGATGGTAAGTCGGTGCTTTTCAGTGCATCGATTCAGGACCCGGCTGGCAGTGCTCTGTTCCCGAGCGGTCGTATGTCGGAGGTTTATTCGGTGCCTGTGAGTGGGGGTGCGTCCACGCAGCTTTTGGCTACTCCGGCGCGCAATATCGCTTGGGCTCCTGACGGTAAGAGTTTTGTGTACGAGGACGTTAAGGGTTTTGAGGATACCTGGCGTAAGCACCACACCTCGTCGGTGACCCGCGATATTTGGCGGTACGACCTTAAAAGCGGTAAGCATACCCGCCTGATCGACCGCGCGGGAGAGGATCTGAGCCCTGTAGATGCCGGTGATGCGCTTTACTTCCTGAGCGAACGCGCTCCTCAAAAGAGTCTGAACGTGTACAAGGCATCCGGCAAGGATTACAGCAACGTGGAGGCTCTGACGAACTTCGCCACACACCCTGTCCGCTTTCTTTCGCGCTCCAACAACGGTACATTAGCCTTCACTTACGACGGCGAACTGTACACGCTGACTCCCGGCGGCAAGCCCGCGAAGGTAAACGTGGCTCTGAAGGCCGATTTTCCGGATCAGACCAAGAAGCTGAGCACCTCGCGAGGAGCGAGCGGCGCCACGGCATCGCCCGACGGCAAATCGGTAGCTTTCCTCTACCGCGGCGACGTGTATGTGACTTCGGTGGACTACCCAACCACCAAGCAAGTGAGCAATACCCCCGCAGCAGAGAAATATGTGTGCTGGGGCAACGATTCCACATTATATTATACGAGCGAGCGCGATGGTAAATACAATGTTTACCGCGCCACCTGGAATAAGAGCGACGAGGAGCCCGATTTTGCTCACGCCACCATAATCAACGAGACACCTGTTTTCAAGGCCGACGGACATGAGCGCACTGTAGCGCAGCTGAGCCCCGACGGGAAGAAACTGGCCTTCATCCTGGACCGCAACCGTCTGCAGGTGATGGATATAGCCACGGGCAAGGTGAAGGAGCTGACCGACGGTTGGACACACCGCCAGCGAGGTGGAGGCTTCAACTATGTGTGGAGCCCTGACTCCAAGTGGATAGCGCTCGAAATTGTGGACCGCAAGCATGACCCCTACACCGACATCGCCATCATCAACGTAGAGAGCGGCGAGCTTACCAACATCACCAACAGCGGTTATTTCGACGAAAATCCGAAGTGGATTATGGATGGCAATGCCATCGCTTTCGCCACCGAGCGCCTTGGTATGCGTAATCACGCGTCGTGGGGTTCTCAGATGGACGTGTTCTATGTATTCCTCAACCAGGATGCCTACGAGCGCTTCATGATGAGCAAAGAGGACCGTGAAATCGCCGATAAGGTGAAGAAAGCGTCCAAAAAGAAGGGCGACAAGAAGAAGGACGGTGACTCCGAGTCCGATGTCGAGCCCATCGTAGTTGAGCTCGACGGCTTGAGCGACCGCCAGGTCCGCATTTCACCGATGTCGACCGATTTGATAGACTTCGTGGTTGACGGTAACAAGCTCTATTTCACCTCCGGCGCAGACGAGGGGTCGTTCGTGTGGGAATACGACACCGATGACAAGGACCTGAAGATGAGCCGTAAAGTGGCCGACGGGCGCCCCTACTTCGACAGCTCAGCCGATGGGAAGACCCTCTTCCTGTTCGGTGACAGCATGCGCAAATTCGGGTCAACGCTCAAGCCGATATCTTATACAGCCACCAAACTTCTTGACCCTGCGGCCGAACGCGAATATATGTTCGACAACATAGCCCGCGAGGAGGCCGAACGCTTCTACACCAAGGATATGCACGGAGTAGACTGGCCCGCCATGACCAAGGCCTATCGTAAATTCCTGCCTCATATCGACAATAACTACGACTTCGCCGAGATGGTATCGGAATGGCTTGGAGAGCTCAATGTGAGCCACACCGGCGGTCGCTACCGCGGTACCTCCCCTGCGACTGCCTCGCAGCGCACCGCCTCGTTGGGTGTACTGTTCGATATGGCCTACACCGGTCCGGGCATGAAAATAGTGGAAGTGCTTCCGCAGAGTCCTCTCTACGGGCAGACTCCCGCCGTTGAGCCGGGAGCGATTGTAGAGACCATCAACGGCACAGCAGTGACCACAGAGATGCCCCTGGACCGACTTTTGGCCGACGCAGCCGGCGAGCGCACCCTTGTGGGCCTGCGGGATGCAGGCGGTACGGTTCGCGATATTGTTGTGCGCCCGATTTCAACCGCCAAGATGAGCAATCTGCTCTACGACCGCTGGGTGAAAGCCCGCGCTGCGGATGTTGACCGTCTCAGCAAGGGTCGTCTGGGCTATGTTCATATTTCATCCATGGATGATGATTCATTCCGCAAGGTATACTCCGACCTCTTAGGGAAGTACAACGACCGCGAAGGTGTTGTAATCGACATCCGCTGGAACGGCGGAGGCCGTCTGCACGAGGATATTGAGGTGCTTCTTTCCGGTCAGAAATACTTCACACAGGAAGTTCGAGGCGATGAAACTTGCGATATGCCTTCTCGCCGCTGGAACAAGCCCTCGATTATGCTCATCGCCGAGCCGTGCTATTCCAATGCACACGGAACTCCGTGGGTATACAGCAACCGAGGTCTTGGCAAGTTGGTCGGTATGCCCGTACCCGGCACGATGACGAGCGTTAACTGGGTAACGATGCAGGATCCGACATTGGTGTACGGCATCCCCGTAGTGGGTTACCGTCTGCCCGACGGCGGCTTCCTGGAAAACCGTCAGCTCGAGCCGGATGTTAAGGTGGCCAACAGCCCCGAGGACATCGTGGCCGGCCACGACCGCCAGCTCGAAACCGCCGTCAAGGAGCTGCTGAAGGACATTGATTCCAAGAAGAAGTGAGATTTTTTTTGGGCAAGATGACATTTTGACATTTTGGCAATTGGACATTTTGACAATTGGACATTTTGACAATTTGATATTGACAATTTGACATTTTGAGATATTGACAATCAGAAACATCCATGAAGATCATAGCCGAGAGCAGTAGTACACGCACAGAGTGGGCCCTTGTAGAAGGCGACCGCATAGTGGAGCATGCCTTCACGACGGGTCTGAATCCGTTCTTCCAGACCCGCCGGGAAATATCGCACAGTATCCGCCTGGAGCTACCCGAAGTCTTCTTCCGCCGTCGCTGGGACCATGTGTACTACTACGGAGCCGGTTGCGCCAATCAGGAGAAAATCAAGATAATGGAGTCGTCGCTGGTGGCTCAGTTCAAGACCCCTGTGACAGTAGAGAGCGACCTTTTAGGTGCGGCTCGCGGTCTTTTGGTACGCAAGGCGGGATTGGCGTGTATTCTCGGTACCGGGTCGAACTCGTGTATGTACGACGGGCGAGAGATCGTTCAGAATGTGCCCCCGCTGGGGTTCATCCTCGGTGACGAAGGTTCGGGTGCGTATCTTGGCAAGCGTCTGATAGCGGATATGCTCAAGGGCATCGCGCCGAACGAACTCACGCAGGCGTTCTTCGAAAAATTCATGGTAACGTCGAACGTTCTGATGGACCATGTTTACAATAATTCGCTACCGAGCCGTTCGCTCTCGCAGTACTCACAGTTCCTGGGCGAACATCTGGAGGACCCCTATGTGTTCAGCCTCATCTATGAGGGATTCATGAAGTTTTTCAGCCGAAATATCGCCGCATATGCTTACCGCGACCAGCCTGTGTGCTTCGTAGGGTCGGTTTGCTCGCAGTATAAGGACATCCTCTACCGTGCGGCGGCGGATTTTGGGGTAGAAATAGCCAAGGTTGTGCGCTACTCCATGCCCGGATTGGTAGAATATCACGCAACCGGAGATTGATTTATTATGGCAAAGAAGAAATTTTCGCTATCATTAATCAAGGATTTTCTAAAGAAACATCCTATCATAGCCAACCTGCTGTACATGGTTCTGGCCACGGTGCTAATCCTGTGGGCTGTGCTAATCTTTCTGCGCATCTGGACTCGCCATGGCGAAACGGCCATCGTTCCGGACGTGAAGCATATGAGTTACGCCGAGGCAGCCGCGGTGCTTAGCGCCAACGGTCTGACGATAGAAATCAACGACTCCATCTATGAGCGAACGCTCAAGCCGGGCACCATCGTAGAGTCGTGGCCAAAGGCCGGGGCTGTTGTTAAGGACGGGCGTCCGGTGTACGTTACCGTTACGGCGTTCTCCACCAAGCAGGTAACGCTTTCGATGCCACTGACGAACGTGTCGGAGCGCCAGGCCGTGTCGTACCTTCGAGGCTTGGGCATCAACGACATCCGCATCGTGCCTGTGCCGTCGCTGTACCCCGACCTGGTGGTATCGGCTCGCTACGGCGACACGCCCATCACCGTGGGCACCGTAATCCCCGTCACTTCCACCGTGACCCTTGAGGTAGGTTCGGGCCCGGCTCAGGATGAGGAGGAAGAGACGGAGAATCTCGAAAGCACCGAAGTGTCCGAAGGTCTTGAAAATTATGACTGATATGGCAGCTGCAGACGACGAGTTCGATGATATTGTTTCCTCCGAAGCCGAAAGCGAGGGTGCCGATAAGGTAGTAGAAATCAACGGCACGGAGATGTACGAGCATTTCCGCTTCGTGGCCGATAAGGGTCAGGAACTGCTTCGCGTGGACAAATTTCTGGTGTCGCGTCTACAAAAATCATCGCGTAACCGTATCCAGCAGGCCGCTGAGGCCGGTTGCATCATAGTCAACGGCAAGGCCGTGAAGAGCAACTACCGCGTGAAACCACTCGACGTGATTCAGATAGTGATGGACCGTCCTCGCTACGAATTCGAGATAGTGGCTCAGGATATCCCTCTGGACATCGTGTACGAAGACCGCTATGTGCTTGTGGTGAACAAACCGGCGGGCCTGGTAGTGCATCCGGGTCATGGTAACTACGACGGAACATTGGTGAACGCCTTGGCGTGGCACTTCCGTGACACCCCGGATTATGACGTGAACGACCCTCGGCTCGGGCTGGTGCACCGTATCGACAAGGACACCTCCGGGCTTCTGGTTGTGGCCAAGACCCCTGACGCCAAAACGAACCTCGGCCGTCAATTCTTCAACAAGACCACCAAGCGCGAATACGTTGCCATGGTGTGGGGTACTCCCGACCCCGCTTCGGGCACAGTCGCCACCAATATCGGGCGTTCCCCCAAGGATCGCCTTCAGATGACCACTTTTCCGCTTGACGGCGCAGAGGGAAAACGCGCCGTGACTCACTACGAGGTTACCGAATCCTTCGGGCACGTATCGCTGGTGAAATGTGTTCTCGAAACGGGTCGTACCCATCAGATTCGCGTACACATGAAGCACCTCGGGCACCCACTCTTCAACGACGCCCGCTATGGAGGGGATAAAATACTTCGGGGCAACCGTTCGGCCTCCTATGCGGCCTTTGTGAATAATTGCTTCGACGCATGTCCCCGCCAGGCCCTTCATGCCCGGACACTGGGATTCGTACATCCCGAAACAGGGCAGGAAATGTTTTTCAGCGCCCCCATTCCGGCCGATATGTCCGCGCTGATAGAGCGGTGGCGCACTTATGCCGCGGGAAATTCGGCCATAAAGCAATGATTATGAAAGAAGTTGTGACATACGGGCTTTTGGGTCATCCCTTAGGGCATTCGTTCAGCAAGATTTTCTTTGCCGAACTGCTCAAGAACACGGGGATGAAGTACGAAAACTTTGATTTACCAGAACTTAGCAATGCCTCGCTCTATGCTCTGCTGATGAGCTACCCGCATCTGAAAGGATTCAACGTAACGGCGCCCTACAAGCAGCAGATAATGACCATGTTGGACAGCATCGACCCGGTTGCGCAAGCTGTGGGGGCAGTGAACACCGTGGTGGTTGAGCGCCATGATTCCGGGGCGCTTCGCGGACTTCACGGCTTCAACAGCGATGTGGTGGGTTTCCGCGAGTCCATCGAAAAAATCCTCACTCCCCTACCCTCCGATGCCGGCGCTCTGATTCTTGGCACCGGTGGAGCTTCCAATGCCGCGGCTTATGTTTTCGAGCAGACGGGCAGACCGCACCTGAAGGTTTCGCGCACGCAGCAGGAGCCCGGTCGGATTATCCGCTACGAGGACATCACAGCCGAAGTCCTCGACCAATACCCCATAGTGGTGAACTGCACCCCCGCGGGTACTTACCCCAACGTGGATACTTGTCCGCCATTCCCCTACGAGCTGATTCGGCCCGGAATGGTGTTCTTCGATATGGTTTATAACCCGGACCCCTCCCTTTTTCTGCAGCGGGCCGAGAGAGCGGGGGCTGTGACCAAGTCGGGCGCCGAGATGCTTGTGCTGCAGGCCTTGGAGTCGTGGCGCATATGGAATAGATATCCGAACTTATAAGTAAGTATTCAAATTTAACCGATAGTAAGTGATGAAGAACATCTTTTATACTCTCTGCGACTTCTTTTTTGCCACTTTCAGATTGTCGTTCAGTCGCTTAGCTCGCTAAGCTCCTTCTCTCCGCACTGAAATTGACTAAAAAATAAGTTCGCATATAGTATAAATTAAATTCGAACACTTACTTAAATACATTCAGCAAATGAAACAAATTGCAAAACCGATTTACATCCTCATTATCGTCCTGATCCTGTTTCCCTTCGACTTGATAGGACTACCGGGTGTAAAAATCAACGCACCGATGGCGCTGCTCATCGGTCTGATTTTCGCCTCGATGTTTCCACATCCGTGTCCGAAATTCAACAAAAAGACCTCCAAGTACCTGCTTCAGGTAGCTGTGGTGTGCCTTGGTTTTAACATGAACCTACAGGAATCGCTCAAGTCGGGCGCCGAGGGTATGCTTTTCACAGTGATCTCTGTAGTAGGTGTAATGGTTCTTGGCGTTGCGCTCGGGTGGTGGCTCCACATCAACCGCAAAACCGCCTACCTGATTTCGTCGGGCACGGCAATCTGTGGCGGTTCGGCTATAGCGGCGGTAGGTCCGGTGGTTAAAGCCAACGAAAATGAAATGGCAGTGTCGCTGGGAGTTATCTTTATCCTGAACTCCATCGCCCTGTTCGTGTTCCCACCCATCGGGCACTTGCTTGAGATGACTCAGCAGCAGTTCGGCACCTGGGCCGCTATCGCTATCCACGACACCTCCTCGGTAGTGGGCGCGGGCGAAGTATTTGGCGAAGAAGCGCTTCAGATAGCCACGCTGATCAAACTTACGCGAGCTTTGTGGATTATTCCTCTGGCCTTTGTGACGATGTTTATTTTCCGCGACAAGACGGCCAAGATTTCCATTCCCTGGTTCATCTTCATCTTCGTATTAGCAATGGTTGTCAACACCTATGTGGCTCTGCCAGAATGGTTTGTTGGCGCAATGGTGTGGATTGCACGCCGTGGTATGGTGGTGACACTGTTCCTTATCGGCGCATCCCTGAGCCTGAAATCCATCAAAGAAGTTGGCGTTAAGCCGTTGGTTCAAGCGGTGATTCTCTGGATTGTGATATCGGTAAGTTCTCTGGCGGTGGTGATGAATACTATCGCGTAAGCTTTAATTACCCCATGCGACCACGCCCCGCACCGCTGTCGGCCCTCCTCTTGGGAGGTGCCCAGGTGTTCGGGGCGTTTGTGTTTCTGAAGCCGAGCGGATTGTGGATATGCGGGAGCATTGTGCTGATTGTGCTTGGTTGGCTGTCGAGTAGCCGAAAACGCACAACCATCTTACTGACCGGGCTTTGCGTGGGGCTCATCGTGGGGTATTTACACCGTCCGATTTCGCTGCCGTCGTCCTTGTTCGACAACCAATCGCGCGTATGGACCGGCGAAGTTGTGCAGGTGAGCCTGTTTAACAAATCGCAGGTGTGCAAGGTTCGCCTTTCCAACGGGTCGGAGGTGAAGGTGTTTGTGAGCGGGTACCTGCCCGGGATTAGTGTTCACGACCAAATCCGGTTCAGCGGAGTTTTGCGCCGGGCCGACGAATTCGAGTCGGTGGGCATTCCGGAAATATCTATCCGCACCTCGGGCGAGAACGATTTGGCGGGAACAATTTCGGTAGCACCGCTGGGATGCCGTATCATAGGGCACAACAGGCACTTCACCGATGTTTTCAGCACATTTGCCGATGATATAAGCCGCTACATCTACTCCTCGGGGCTTGACCCTGAATCCGCAGGACTGCTCTGCTCTGCCTGGCTTGGGCGCGATGATGTGGAGCCTTATTTCAACTCGTCGGTGCGCGCGCTGGGGCTGTCGCACCTGCTGTGTGTGAGCGGTATGCATGTTGGCCTGATGGCGCTGGTGATTTCAATGCTTATCCTGCCCCTGAACTACTTCCGGCGGAGTGACCGGATTCGATATGGCGTGGTTGTGGGGCTTGTGTGGATATATGTTACCATAACGGGTTTGCAGCCATCGGCTTTCCGTGCGGCGGTGATGATTACGGTGTTTTACGTTATTGAAATACTGCAGTATAACCGCAACACGCTCAACACGCTGAGCCTTGCGGCTTCAATAGTGCTGGTTTTCAATCCCTGGTGGATATTTGCCATCGGTTTTCAGCTGTCGGTAATGGCAGTGGCGGGAATTGCTGTGTTTGGGCCTTTCCTGAATCCGTTCACGGGCACTCACCACAGCCGTATGGCCATGATAGCCAACGCCATAGTGCTGCCGGTTGCGGTGACCATCTCCACCCTTCCCGTTGTCCTTTATCGCTTCCATGCCATATCGCTTGTGAGCGTTCCGAGCAATATTTTGGCGGCGCTGATTTTTCCTGTGTTCATGTTCGGTGGTATCATCGCCGTGATGTTGCTCCATTGTGGGGTAAGTTGGGCGGCAATTCCTGTTGATGCCTTTGCGGATTTGCTCGGGAGTGCGTGCGAGATGGGCGTGCGTATGACCGACGGGCTTTATTTGTCCGACTTGCGCTTTGTGCTTATGCTGGCGCTGCTTTTAGGCATGACGCTGCTGATTCGGTATGTGCGCCGGCCGGTTGCAACTGTCGGCGTGGGCATTTGCGTGGTGTTGACCACTTGCCTGGCGGTGATGCCGTATCACCGGGCACGGGAGGTGGTATTGTACTCCAACGGTCAAGAAGTTACCGCGCTGATTTCCGGTCAGGAAGTGCCGCTTTATGTGAGCACGATGACGCATCCCCGTCCCATCGTGCCCTACCGCCGCTACTTCGCCTTGCGAGGCTACGATGGCGACAGCCTTACTCTGATTCCGAAAGGGCGCCGTGTGGGTGAAATTGCCGTGCGCGATTCGTTGCTTATATTGCCTGTCGGAGCCGTTAATCTGAACCAACTGCGCAAAAAGCGTATGGGGAAATTAATTCGGTATTAATCCGGCTTTTTGGAAGCAGGCTCGGTAGAATTCGGCCTTTTTCTCCAATGCCAAGGGGTAGGCACGGCTTGTGGAGGGTAATCGCCAAAGGCTTATTCCTGCGGGGCCTTCCACCCATTGCCCCATTTTTGGCGGTTCGGTGCCGGTGAGGTCGGCCACGACTCCGGCAGCTTTCTCGCCGGTGGTTCCGATGGCCCAGAGGTGGGGCATACGGGCAATCAGGCCTTGCAGATTCACGGGTTCTACGATTTCGAGGTACTTATCGGAGGCATTATCCATCAACCGCCGTATTTTATACCCCGTGTCGCTTAATGCAATGCCGTGGGTGTTGAGCAGATTCTTGATTTTTTGGAGATTGAACGTTTTTCCGTCGGGGTTATAGAGAGCGTTTCTGTCGCCGCAGAAAATGAGCCCCATCATCGGCCAGAAATCGTTGGTTCGGTTCGGGTAATAGAACTCCATGCTCCATCGCTTGGACTGCGGAGGGAAGGTGCCCATCAGCAGCACCTTGGCATCTGCCGGAATAAATGGTTCAAAAGGATGTGTTTCAAGATTTTGCTCAGCCATATTGTGAAAATTTACAAAAGCCGGCCGAGAAAAATCCCGAACCGGCTTTGATGTGTTAGAGTCAGTTGTGTGCTTGTTTCAAGTATCTGTATAAGTTAACCAACGGCAGCCGGGGCGTGCAGAATATACGGAGCCAGATAAGCAGCTACATCGGTATTGCCTGTAAAATCGGCAAATGTGAGCCAGAGGATGAGGAGAATGATAAGGAAGATGGCTCCGATTGCCACCCATATGCTGGATTTGTTGGTTTTATCTCTTCTTGATGTGGACATAGTCATAAACTTTTAGGTTGATGTTACTAATTGAGAGGGGTCTGCGTCCCCTTGTATTTTTATAACATCACCTATAGAAAAATGTTCATAGGCAAAAGAAAAATTGTTGAGAGTTTTCTGCGTTTATTTATTCCTAAAAAAAATTATGGATATATGGATAGTTTTGAGTAATTTTGAACTTTGATTGGCAGTACACCATTTTAATAGCGAATAAGACTTTAACAAAATATGTCACAGACTCAACATTACAGCGGCTTGACCGACGCCGAGGTTCTTGCCAGCCGGGAGCGCAATGGTCAAAATGTGCTCACACCGGCCAAGAAGGACCCTGTGTGGAAGCAATTCCTCAAAAAATTCAGCGACCCCCTTATCATCGTGCTCCTTGTGGCGGGTGTGCTGTCAGTGTGCATTTCCTGCTATGAATACTGGGGGCTCAATCATAGTGCAGGGGTATTCTTCGAACCCATTGGTATTTTCATAGCCATCCTGCTGGCCACTGGCCTTGCGTTTGTCTTTGAATATAAGGCGGATAAGGAATTTGCGCTTCTGAATCAGGTGAACGACGACGAGGCGGTTCAGGTGATTCGCAACGGCCACCCGGTGCAGATTCCGAAGAAGGATGTGGTGGTGGACGACATCATCATTCTCAACACCGGCGAGGAAGTCCCTGCCGACGGTGTTCTGCTGGAAGCGGTGTCGCTCAACATCGACGAATCAACACTCACCGGCGAACCTCTCTGCCACAAAACCACCGATGAGGCGCAGTTCGACCCTGATGCCACCTTCCCCTCCAACTATGCCATGCGCGGCACAAAGGTGATGGAAGGGCATGGCGTGATGCAGGCTTTGGCCGTGGGCGACAACACCGAGAACGGCAAGGTGTTCGAAGCGGCTCAAATCGATGACAGCGTGAAGACTCCCCTCAACGAGCAGCTCGACGGGCTCGGCAAGGTGATCACTCGCCTGTCGTATCTTGTGGCAGCTATCATCATCGTGGGACGACTGGTGCTCTATTTCATCAACAATTCGTTCGACTTTGTTGAATTCCTCTCCTTCTTCCTGCAGACCGTCATGGTGGCAGTGACCCTGATTGTGGTGTCGGTACCGGAAGGGTTACCCATGGCCGTGACTCTTTCTCTGGCCTACTCCATGCGCCGTATGCTCAAAACCAACAATCTGGTGCGCAAGATGCACGCTTGCGAAACCATGGGCGCCACTACCGTGATATGCACCGACAAAACCGGAACGCTGACACAGAATCAGATGCAGGTGTACAAGACCAACTTCTTCGGGAATCCCTCCGACGAGGTTCTCTACGAAGGTATCGCCGTCAATTCCACCGCGCGGCTGGACCTCTCGGGCGAAAAACCCGAAGTGCTTGGCAATCCCACCGAAGGTGCCCTGCTGTTGTGGCTCTCCGAGCGTGGGGTAAACTACGAAAAGCTGCGCGAGAGCGTGAAGCTCATAGAAGAACTCCCCTTCACCACCGAGCGCAAGTATATGGCCACTGTGGTGCAATCGGCCTCCGGCAAGAAGATTATATATGTGAAGGGTGCACCGGAAATCGTGTTCGGCATGTGCAAAAACACTTCCGGCGTGACCAAGGCCGAAATCGATGCCCAACTTCTTGAATATCAGAATCAGGCGATGCGCACTTTGGGGTTTGCCTATCAGGAACTGGCCGAGGGCGACGCCACAATCGCGGATAGCAAGGTGGCAGCCGAAAACCTCACCTTCCTTGGCATCGTGGCCATCTCCGACCCTGTGCGTGCCGATGTTCCGGAGGCCGTCAATGAGGTGCTCAACGCAGGCATTCAGGTTAAAATCGTCACAGGCGACACTCCCGGCACGGCCAAGGAAATCGGCCGTCAGATCGGACTGTGGAACGATGCCGAGGATTCAGAAAGCAACATCATCACCGGCGTGGAATTTGCCGCTCTCTCGGACAGCGAGCTGAACAAGCGCATCGGCGACTTCAAAATCATTGCCCGTGCCCGCCCCATGGATAAGAAACGCCTGGTTGAAACCCTTCAGAGTAAAAACGAAGTGGTGGCCGTTACCGGCGACGGCACCAATGATGCCCCCGCGCTGAAGGCCGCGCATGTGGGTCTTTCGATGGGCGACGGCACATCGGTAGCCAAGGAGGCCTCCGACATCACTATCGTCGACAACTCATTCGCTTCAATCGGACGCGCCGTGATGTGGGGACGTTCGCTGTACCAGAACATCCAGCGCTTCATCCTCTTCCAGATGACTGTCAATGTGGTGGCATCGCTGATTGTGCTCTTCGGTGCGTTTATGGATGTGGAATCTCCGCTCACGGTGACGCAGATGCTTTGGGTGAACCTGATTATGGACACCTTCGCAGCGGTTGCGCTTGCCTCCCTGCCCCCTTCCCACACAGTTATGAAAGATAAGCCGAGGCCTCGCACCGCCTTCATCATCAACGGCGATATGCGACGCGACATCATAGGCGTTGGCGGAATCTTCTTCATCCTTCTGCTTGGCCTGCTCTTCTACTTCCAGCACACCGACATCACCTCCCTCACCCAAATCGGCAGAGTGCCCTTCGGTCAGGGCAACGGCCTGTCGCCCTACGAGCTATCGCTGTTCTTCACCATCTTCGTGTTCCTTCAGTTCTGGAACATGTTCAACGCCCGCGCCTTCGAGTCAGGTCGTTCGGCATTCCACTTCAAGGGTTGCAGCGGCTTCCTGTTGATTGCCCTGCTCATTCTGGTTGGTCAGATAGTGATTGTGAGCATCGGCGGTCAGTTCTTCAATGTGGTACCCCTCAAGCTCACCGACTGGGGCATCATCATCGGCGCCACATCCCTGGTGCTGTGGATCGGCGAACTGTCGCGAGCCATCCGCAAATAAAACACAAGGCCGTTACGCCTCAACCGAAATCACAATAAAATGTGATTTCGGTTTTGTTTT
>JAAVGX010000011.1:13769-17594 GCA_014800065.1 Bacteroidales bacterium
TTTTATTCGTNATTTTGTGCCAAATCACAATATATAGTGATTTTTCATTTNATGAACAAGACAGAAATAGGAAACACCATAAGGACTCGTCGAAAATCCTTGAAAGTGGATCAACGAACCTTCTCNCTATTGGCNGAGGTGGGGTTGAACACACTTGTAGCCGTGGAGAGAGGAGAAGGCAACCCCACACTTGACACCCTCCTTACCATCCTCGACACACTGGGCCTCCAAATTAAAATAACCTTAAAAGATTAGGCTAATACACAATAGGATGACGGAGCCCGGAGGACTTCGCCATCTTACTGATTATAAACGCGTTTATGGAATGTGCAACCCCTCCGGGGTTGNTTCAGGGCNTNGGGGTGAGGCCGGGGTAGCCGTCGTAGCCGATGGATTTTTCTTTCAGTTCGGGGGCTACTTCGGGGAGTTGGGTGTGGAGAATTGCGGAGCAGATGCTTTGGGCAATGTCGCGAGCAAGCTGAATGCGCGCGGGCGACCACAGCAGTTGTTTCCATTCTATGCGCATGATGATGTGGTTGGCATCGTCGTTGAAAGAAATCTTGCGCAAAAAAAGTTTTGGTGAGTGGGTGTTGTGGAATTGCTGATGATCCACGGTGAGTTGCAAATCATCGGCCACNGTCTTTTCCAGGGTGTTGTAGAAAGCTTCGTATGTAGCGGCGTCTTTTACNAAAAGGTCGTCGCCGGCGGTGCGGGTATCGCCCTTCTTACCCCCGATNCTGAGATGGATATTGGTTGGATAAGNCGGNTCCAAGGCACCGCTGGCCACCAGAATGGTGATGGACCAGGCACCGGGGCGGTTCATGAGTCGTTTCAAATCGTCGGCGTACTCCCGCAAACCTTCCACGTCNTCGGCAGTGTTGAAAGCGTAATATGATTTATATGGNGCCCGCTCGCCAATTTCGCGACTTATGTAGTTGAACCGACCCAGATAGGCAAGGTAGAAACAGAAGTGAGTAAGACCCGGATCGACCATATTGGATGGGGCTACGATTGTAACGGGAGAGTTGCGGTCGATNCAGCAGCCGTAAACGGTATTCTGAGGATAGTGCTCCACGGCCACACGGTCAGGCACAAAGGCGCCCTCGTCGGTNGGAATTGTAGCGGAAAGATTCACCAACCGGAANCCGGGNCCGTGGTCTACNGCCTCCTGAAGGTTGTCGGACTTCATATTGAGCCTCACTTTGAGGTCGTCGACCGTTTTGAAGGGAGGNACNACCTGAATTCCGGTNGGGCGGTCGAGTTTTCGCTCGAAGCCGTTTCGCAGCTTTTCGGCATCGCTCTTCACTTCCTCTTTACGGTTACGATTCTCGATGGCTTCGGTGAAACCGGCCCCNATAATACCTGTAGGNACAGCCACGATNGCAATACCGAGCAGCCCCACAATGCANGCGATTGCGCGCCCCACGAATGTGACCGGCGGTGTGTCGGCAAACTGACCCGGGTCGCCGATATACTGNGCAAAAGCCCACAGAACCGANACNATGCCGTTGTGATAAACATCGGGTTGCGCCTCGTGCTCGGCAAAAAAGAGCACCAGACTCAGGATTATCGTCACAACNATGAGAAACTGCATGGACACGATGAGNTCGTGGCGCTTTTCCTTGATGGCCTCCGAGAGCAGGCTGAACGATTTGGTGTAGCGCCCGATTCGGAATGTGCGGATTATACGAGCCGTACGGAGGCTCTTGAAAACCAAAACCGGCAGCGGGAAAATCCATTGCAGGTAGAANGGGAAGGTGGACAGGATGTCGATAGCGCCATAAAATGTGAAGCAATATTTTAAGCGACCTTTCCAGCCCTTGTATTTGGGATTGATGTAGGGCGCTATCCATATTCGCAGACTCACCTCGATTGTGAAGAACACAAGGGTGATAATATCCACCCACCATAGCACCCGCATTAACCGCGGGTCGAGGTCGAAGGTGGAGAGGAAAATTTCGGTAGTGCTCAACAGAATCATGGCAATNATGAGCCAATCCACTATGTTGTGCCACTGCCGGGTGTGAAGATTATCGTCGAGCGCTCGGGCGAGCTGTTCCTTAAACGTGTCTAACTTCTTGCTCATCTGCTGCGTTTTGATTTCTTTTTAGGTAACACAGCACCGAGAATGAGTGCGCCCACCTTTCGCTCCAGGCCGGCGTGGGAGGTGGGTATTCCGGTAGTACGGGCAAATTTCTGCTTCGCAGCGGTGATGCCCAACGCTCTTTTAAGTGAAAACGAAAGTCCGGGAATTTTCATAACAGTCCTAAAGAATAGAAGAAAAGACAGAGGCCGAGTATAATGAAAGTGAGGCAACCTCTGCAACCGCATCCGCCATTGTTGCCGCCAAAGAGCCACTGAAAAGTGAGCACGGCAAATACGCCTTTCCAGAAATCGCTCATCAGTATTACTTAGGGGCTTTAGTTTTGTTGAGCTGCGCCTGGGCTATTTGGCGCTTGATATTTTCGATGTTGCGTTTGTGGCTCTCGGCCTTATCCACCTTGCTTTTGCGATAGGAAGCCTTGAGGGTGGCGGAGGAAGCACTCTTGATGAGTCGGGCATAGGACTCGTTATCGCGCTTCATGGCCTCCTTTTCGCGGGTCATACGTGCGCGCAGGTCGATAATCTGTTTCTGATAGTAGGCTTTTGTGCTCATGTGATAAAATTGGTATTGGAAAAAGGGTTCAAAAACCGTCGCCACCAAATATGATGGCGACGGCACTGTTTTGAAGTAATTGTTTATTTCTTTGCAGCGGCGGCGAGAGTGTCGTCGTCGTTGGCAAGCTTGGTGTTTGCGGCGTTGGCCACCTGCACACCGATACCATAGGCATCGGCCACCATCTTCTCGAAGCTGCCTACCTTGCGGTTGGAGCCCACGGTGATTTCGCCACCTTTGGCGCCCTCTGCGCGGATAGATGCCAGCGTTGCATCGTCCTTTGCGGGAGCCTTGCAGGTGAGAGTGGTGTACACACGGAGGGTGAGACCGAAAGTCTCTTTGAATTTTTCCTTGAGGCCTTTCACTTTCATGCGGCCGTCGATTTTGAATTCTGCCATGATTTGACTTTATTGAGGTTTGTAAATTGGATCACTTGGAGAGCAGATTGCTCGTCACCTTAGCGGCTGTCTCGGGATCGAATTTCTCGCCGAATAGCTCGGCGGTCTTTTCGAGAGCGGTACCTTTGGCAGCTGTCGTAAAGATGCCATAAGCCTTTTTATAGGCAAAGGTGAGGGCGGCGAGGTCGTCGGAATAACCCACAGCGGGCATGATGTCGGGAATCAGGTCGGCCGGACACACGAAGTAGGCTATGGCCCCGGCAAGGAGCAGCACATCGGTCATCGGTATGTCGGTGGCCACGTTGGTGTCTTTGATGCGGTCGCGGATGGTGTAGTACATCGTGAGCACCATCACCACCAGGTCCTGACCGGCTTTGGCGGCCTGCGTTTTGAGCTTTTCCCACATCTCCTCGGGGTTAAACCTGTCGGCATAGCTGTGGAGAGTCTCGGGGAGAGTCTTTGACCACTCGGCGAGATCAGCCGTCTTTCCGGCGGCTGCATTTCCGATTTCTGCGGCTTTGTTTTTTATCTTGTCAAAGAGTGCCATTTCAGTTGAGGTATCCTTCGGGTGAGGGGTCGGTCACAATTACGGTCTTGCCGGTGAGTCCGCCAAGGAGCGAGGTAAGATTGGCCACGGCTTCCTTGCGGGCGCGGGCCACATAGCCTTTCTGATAGATGCCCCGACGATAATTGTCGCGCACCTTGGCTTTGATTGAGTTTTCTTCGTCGGTGGTGAAGTTGGACGAGCCGAAGAAGCTGTCGCACCACATG
>JAAVGX010000012.1 GCA_014800065.1 Bacteroidales bacterium
GATTAATCTATATTTTGGGGGCAAAGTTACGGCCTTTGGTGGTGGATTTATTGTATGATTTGCGCAGTTTGCCTTTTCTCACACTGCGGCAAAGAGTACATTGACATTTTGGTTAAATATTTCGGAACGGAATATAAGATTTGTGCCTCTGAGCTTTTTTTTGTATTTTTGCGAGTTGAATTCTTTATCATTATGACAATTCGCAATGAGAGTCCGGAAATGCTCGTCGAGCAAATCCGGAGGTTGAAGAAAGAGAAGCGTGCGGTGATTCTGGCACATTATTATGTGGACGGAGCCATCCAGGACTTAGCCGACTATGTGGGCGATTCGCTCGCTCTGGCGCAAAAAGCCGCCGAGGCTGCCGGGGATGCTAACATCGTGGTTATGTGCGGTGTGCATTTCATGGCCGAAACGGTAAAGGCGCTGTGCCCCGACAAGAAGGTGCTTCTGCCCGACATGGAGGCCGGGTGCTCTCTGGCCGACAGTTGCCCCGAGGATGAATTTGCTGCTTTCGTGGCAGCTCATCCCGATCACACCGTTATTTCATACGTCAACACACCATTGGGCGTAAAAGCCCACAGTGATGTGCTCGTAACTTCGGGTAACGCCGTCAAGATTGTGGAGTCTTTCCCCAAGGACGCAAAATTAATTTTCGGGCCCGACCGCAACCTCGGCGGATACATCAACGACCTCACCGGTCGACAAATGCTCCTGTGGGATGGAGCTTGCCATGTGCACGAACGTTTCACCCCGCAGAGCATTATCCGACTAAAGGAGCAGTACCCCGACGCACCCGTGCTTGTTCACCCCGAATGTAAGCGACCCGTGGCATTGCTGGCCGATAAAGTCGGCTCTACAGCCGCCCTCCTGAATTTCGCTATGAAATCTCCCGCGAAACAGTTCATCGTCGCTACCGAAAGCGGTATTCTCCATAAAATGCGTCAAGGTGCACCTGAGAAGGAATTTATTCCCGTGCCGCCCGACAATGCCGCTTGCGGCTGCAACGACTGCGCTTACATGAAGCTCAACACACTCACCAAGCTGCGCGACTGCCTTCAGAACGAAGCGCCCGAAGTGATCATCGACCCGCAGGTCGCCGAGCGGGCACTTCGGCCCATTGAGCGTATGCTCGAACTTTCCAAATAGCAAATTCTTTATCATCATGGAATATAATCACAAGGACATCGAAGAAAGAGTGCGTCAGTACTGGCGCGAAAATGATATATACCGCGTGGACATCGACACCGATCGTCCAAAATACTATGTGCTGGACATGTTCCCCTATCCCTCGGGAGCCGGTCTGCACGTGGGGCATCCATTAGGATACATCGCCTCCGATATTTACGCACGCTACAAGCGCCTCCAGGGCTTCAACGTGCTCCATCCAATGGGCTACGATGCCTACGGACTGCCCGCTGAGCAGTATGCAATCCAGACCGGTCAGCACCCCCTGGTCACAACTAACAACAACACCGCCCGCTACCGCGCTCAGCTCGAAAAAATCGGTTTCAGCTTCGATTGGAGCCGCGAAACACGTACTTGCGACCCCGAGTTCTACAAATGGACTCAGTGGGCTTTCCTGAAAATGTTCGGCTCATACTACGATACAAAAGCCGACCGCGCCATGCCAATCGAAGACCTCATCAAGCACTTCGAAGCTCACGGAACCGACGGTATCCACGCCGCCTCCTCCAAGGAACTGCATTTCACTGCCCGACAGTGGAAAGAAATGTCCGACAAGGAGCGCAGCGACGTCCTGATGAACTACCGCCTGGCTTTCCTCGGCTACTCTATGGTAAACTGGTGCCCGGCTCTGGGTACCGTACTGGCCAACGATGAAGTTAGCGAGGGCCTCTCGGTCCGTGGCGGCCATCCCGTGGAGCAGAAGGAAATGTACCAGTGGAGCCTGCGCGTGAGCGCCTATGCTCAACGTCTCCTCGACGGGCTCGACAAAATCGACTGGTCCGACTCTATCAAGGAAACACAGCGAAACTGGATCGGACGCTCCGAAGGTGCCGAAATGCGCTTCAAGATTGATGGTCGCGACGACCTCGACCTCGAAATTTTCACCACACGAGCCGACACCGTGTTCGGCGTAACCTTCATGGTGCTCGCGCCCGAAAGCAAGTACGTCGATATGGTCACCACTCCCGAGCAGCGCCCCGCTGTCGACGAATATCTGGCGTCGATCCGCCACCGCACCGAGCGCGAACGTATGATCGACAAGAGCGTCTCCGGCGTATTCTCAGGCTCTTATGCCATAAATCCCCTCTCCGGAAAGAAGGTACCAGTCTGGATTAGTGACTATGTATTAGCAGGCTACGGTACCGGTGCAATCATGGCCGTACCCGCACACGACAGTCGCGACTACGCTTTCGCCCGCCACTTCAACCTCCCCATCATTCCCCTCATCGAAGGCGCGGATGTGTCCGAGGAAAGCTTCGATGCCAAGGAAGGAAAGATGATCAATTCCGAAGGACCCGGACTTAATCTCAATGGTATGGAAGTGAAGGACGCTATCGCCGCCGCCAAAGCATACATCGAACGCGAAGGAATCGGAAAGGTGAAGGTCAACTACCGTCTTCGCGACGCTATCTTCAGCCGTCAGCGCTACTGGGGCGAGCCTATTCCTATCGCCTACAAGGACGGCATCCCGCAGCCTTACGAAAATCTCCCCCTGCATCTCCCCGAAATCGACGTCTACCTGCCCACCGAAACAGGCGAACCCCCGCTCGGACGCGCAAAGGACTGGACTACGCCCGAAGGCTATCCCCTGGAACTCAACACAATGCCCGGATTCGCCGGTTCTTCGGCCTACTACCTCCGTTATATGGATCCACGGAATCCCGAGGCCCTCGTTTCCAAGGAAGCCAACGACTACTGGCGAAGTGTCGACCTCTACATCGGCGGCTCCGAACACGCAACCGGACACCTGATCTACAGCCGTTTCTGGAACAAATTCCTCTACGACTAAGGATACATCGTCGACGACGAACCATTCCGCAAACTCATCAACCAGGGAATGATTCAGGGCCGAAGCAACTTCGTGTACCGAATCAAGGACACAAACACTTTCGTCAGCGCCGACCTCCGCAAAGAATACGACACAACTCCTATCCATGTGGATGTCAACATCGTTAGCAACGACATCCTCGACCTCGATGCCTTCCGCGCTTGGCGCCCCGAATATGCCGATGCCGAGTTCATCCTTTCCGACGGTAAATACATCTGCGGATACGCTGTCGAAAAGATGTCTAAATCCATGTTCAACGTCGTCAACCCCGACGATATGATCGAACGATATGGTGCCGACACCCTTCGTCTCTACGAAATGTTCCTCGGCCCGCTGGAGCAGTCAAAACCCTGGGATACAAACGGTATCGACGGTGTATTCCGATTCATCAAGAAGCTCTGGGGACTCTTCTTTAAGGGCGATCAGTGCTTGGTGGACGACGCCGAACCAACCCGCGAAAACCTCAAGACAATACATCGCCTCATCAAGAAGGTAACATCCGACATCGAGAACTTCTCATTCAATACCTCCGTGGCCGCTTTCATGATCTGCGTAAACGAGCTCAGCCAGCAGAAGTGCCACAGCCGTGCAGTCCTCGCCGACCTTCTGGTGGTACTCTCGCCCTTCGCTCCTCACATCGCCGAAGAGCTCTGGCACAAGGCAATAGGAGCCGAAGGCTCGATAGTCGATGCGCGCTGGCCCGAGTTCAACGAGGACTACCTGAAAGAGGACAGCGTTACAATGGCCGTTTCCTTCAACGGTAAGCCCCGATTCAACATCACCGTGGCTGCCGGTACCGATGCCGCTGCTATTCAGGAGCAGGCTCTCGCCGATCCCGCCGCAGCAAAGTGGCTCGAAGGAAAATCCGTCCGAAAGGTCATCGTTGTGCCCGGCAAGATTGTCAACATCGTTGTTGGCTGAGTCAGGCAATATTCCGCGGAGTTTTCCGTTATTCTTTCAGTGAAAAAGATAGTATTTGCATCAAATAACAGCCATAAAGTCCGGGAGCTGCGCCAGCTCCTGGGCGATGGCTATGAAGTCCTGTCATTGGCCGATATCGGTTGCAACGACAACATCCCCGAAACCGCTGATACCTTCGAGGGGAACGCTCTGCAGAAGGCTCAGTGGGTTCTGGACCGATATGGCCTCGACTGCATCGCCGACGATTCCGGACTCGAAGTCAACGCCCTCGGCGGAGCCCCCGGAGTCCTCAGCGCACGCTTTGCCGGTGCCGACCACGACCACGAGGCTAACAACAATCTTCTGCTCGAACGCCTCAAAGGCTGTTCCGACCGCTCAGCCCGCTTCCGAACAGTTATCGCTCTGGTGCGGAAAGGGTGCGACCCCGTGTTCTTCAGCGGTAAAGTCGACGGCTCCATCTTGGAGAGTCGCCGCGGAGGTCAAGGCTTCGGCTACGACCCCCTCTTCATGCCCCTGGGCTGGTCGAAATCTTTCGCCGAAGCGTCAATGGAGGAAAAAAATGCCGTAAGCCATCGTGGCAATGCAGTGCGGGCTCTGGTGGAATATCTGAACTCCAACTCCTAATTCAATCTCTCTCCCCATATGATTTTCAAAAAAATTATAATCCCTTTCCTGGCCCTCTTTGCGTCCTTCAGCCTCTCGGCTCAGACCTCCGACGGCTCATGGAATTTCTTCCCGGGCTCTTCGGCTGTGGTGGTAAATGTATGCCCCACTCCGAACGGTGCCTACTTCCTGATGGGCTCTAACCTCTATTGGTACAGCCCTGCCGACGGCGAGTCCTACGCTTTCTCTGCCGTAAACAGCCTCTCCGAAAGCTCCACCATCGCCTTGATAAAGTACTTCGAGGAGGGCGGTTTTCTCTTTGTTGGCTATGAGAACGGAAATATCGATCTCATATATCCCGACGGTAAGGTTGTCAACATGGCCGACCTCAAGGATGCGATTCTGACAGGCTCACACAAAATGACCTCAGCTGCATATGCCGACGGCCGTCTGTTCGTAGGCATGGATTTCGGTCTGGTGGTCTTCGACACCACACGTTACGAGGTGATTGAGTCGGGCAGATACTTCGCCGGGGTGGACGACCTGGCTATCCTCAACGACCATGTAATCATGATTCTGAGCTACGGTATCTATTACTCACCCGTGGCCGGGAAACACCAGTCAATCCAAAATTTCAAAACCCTCTGCGGTACGAACTCCGCTCAAATATGTGCCTTCGGCAATGCAATAGCCTACGACAACCACAAAACCGGCCAAATCGTGGTTAAGACACTTGATTTCAGCCGTGAGGACCCGGAAGTCAGCGTTGTCGAAATCACACCGCCAAGCCCCGCAGTCCAGCCTCTGCGCGCCGTGGCCAACCAACTCGCGGTAGTCACTGACGACGCTCTCAGGCTCTACAATGCCGACGGTACTTTCTCCACCGCCGCACTCCCCGCCGACCTCAAATTAACCAAGGCATACCCGTTCGGAAGCCTGAAGGACGTTTGGGTATCGGCGTTCAACAAGGGCGTGGCGCAATTCGACCTCGCAGGCTCGCCAACCATCAAATCCGACTTCTTCTTGCCCGAAGGAATAACCGTACCCAAGGTGAACTACATGGTCTGGACTCCCGATGGTAACGGGTTGTATGTAGGACGATACACCACCACATACTTCAACGGGGCGGCCGATATCAACAACGGAGGCTTCCCCGAAATTCAGTACACGAACTATATTGAGAACGGAAAAGTGACCGATGTTAGCCCCGTTGCTATCGATCAGAATCTTCTTTCGCCCGATTTAATTAATGAGGAGGACGGCCTCCCTCATTACTATCGCGAAGAAGGACTCGCCGGCGGCCCGAACACATTTATCCCCGACCCCGAAATCCCCGGGCGCTATTATCTGGCCAACTTCCTCTATGGCATTTTGGTAATTGAAGACGGCGAAGTAATCCACGTGTTCAACCGCGAGAATATGCCAAACCCGAAATCCCGTTGGGGCGAACTTAACCTCGACGCTACATTCGACCACGACGGAAACCTGTGGGTCGTTATCGGACTCACTAAGGATTTGACCGGCTCCGATTTCGTCCACGGAGTGGCTGTCCTCCCGGCCGACAAACTCAAAGGCGACCTCTCCAAAATCAAACGGTCCGACTGGATTGACGCAAAGATTCCAAAAGACTTCTACGGCGACCGCGATGTGAAATCCGTAGTGTGCGATAAGTCCGACATGATTGTGTATTGTCAAGGCGGCGTATACGAAGGATGGCTCTTCATTGACCACAACGGTACTCCTCTCGACCCCTCCGACGACACAACCCTCTACCACACCGAGTTCTACGATCAAGATGGCGCCGCAATTTCAATATACCGCCCCACGGCAGTGGCCGAGGATAAGTCAGGACGTATTTGGATGGGCTATGACACGGGCGTGTTCTACACCACTCCCGACGATGCCCGAAATCCGTCGCTGCGCGTGAAACGACCTATCGTGCCGCGCAACGATGGCACCGAATTCGGCGACTATCTCCTCGACAGCGAATTTATATATTCTATCGCGGCCGACCATTCCGACAGAAAATGGTTTGCAACCGCAAACAACGGCGTATATCTGGTAAGCCCCGACGGTACTCAGATTATTAAGCACTTCACCAAGGATAATTCGCCCCTGCCGTCAAACCTCGTGTTCTATGTCTCGGTCGACCCACATTCCAATAAGGTCTATTTCGGCACGGAATCAGGTCTGGTAACCTACGACAGCGACTCAGCTCCCGCAGCCGACGACTTCTCCGATGTCTACGCCTATCCCAACCCCGTACGACCCGAATATACCGGTGCGGTAACTATCGCCGGCTTGATGGAAGGCTCAACCGTCAAAATTGCCGATGCAGCCGGAAATGTTCTCTTCCACGCTCGCTCCGAAGGTGGAATGGTCTCGTGGGACGCCTGCGACTCTGCCGGATATCGGGTCCGCTCCGGCGTTTACTTCGTCCTCGCTCAGTCCGATGCTTCCGGCTCTAAGGAGGCCGTTGTTTCCAAAATAATGGTAATCCACTAACTATGCAAAGTATTCTAAGTTATACCGACGAAACAGATAAAGCTTACGGCATGGCCGGAAGCACAATCTCCCTTGTGGCTGCCGATGGCGAACACTATCTGGCAGCACTTGACATGGATGCCGAACCCGCCGAGGCTATAAGCCTCGTGAGCGGTTTCGGCATGAAGGCCAACCCTCGGATGTCCGCAAAAGTGATTTGGACTCAGGCCGTCAAAGAACTCCGCGTGTTCACTCTGATGGCCATCGGAAACGTGGTCTGCCGCGCATACCTCCGCTCTCACCGTGCCCTGAACTCGGATGAGGAAGCATTGCTGCGCTCCGTTGTGGCCGATGAGGCCGCCCGGCATTGCGAACTCGATTCCGACGAGGCCGCAGAGCTCTTCGACTCTAACCTCATGTTTGTGGATCGACTCTTCAACCACAGATCAATCGGACCCGTAGTGAGCTCATTCGCATCCACAATCGCTACACGGCGTCATCTCTCAGGCGCCGAGGCCGTAGAAATTCTCGCTTCTCTGGGTATACGTTGAACTCCCGTACCTTTCTAAACTTTCTAATCTACCTAATCCAACCCAACCTTCCAAACCTTATGTCAACCAATACAGTAGACAAAGACCGCAAGGTTACAACTGCCCGACTCATTCAGATGAAGGAGCGAGGCGAAAAAATTGCAATGCTCACAGCTTACGACTACTCCATGGCCAAACTAATCGACGAGGCCGGTATGGACGTCATTCTCGTGGGCGACTCTGCTTCTAACGTTATGGCAGGCAATATGACAACCCTACCTATCACACTCGACCAGATGATATATCATGCTAAGAGCGTGGTTAAGGGTACAAGCCGTGCTTTGGTGGTCTGCGACCTCCCGTTCGGCTCTTACCAGGGCAACTCGAAGGAAGCTCTCGCATCTGCTATCAGAATAATGAAGGAAAGTCACGCCGAAGCTGTAAAGATGGAAGGCGGCTCCGAAATTCGCGAATCAATCGAGCGAATACTCTGCGCCGGTATTCCCGTAATGGGTCACCTCGGACTTACTCCTCAGTCCATAAATAAGTTTGGTACTTACGCCGTGCGTGCAAAAGAAGAGCGCGAGGCTATGAAACTCATCGAGGATGCTAAGATGCTCCAGGAAATTGGATGCTTCGCTCTGGTCCTCGAAAAAATTCCCGCAGAACTGGCCACCCGCGTTGCAAAGGAATTGAGCATTCCCGTTATCGGAATCGGTGCCGGGGGTGGGGTCGACGGACAAGTCCTCGTCATGCACGATATGCTCGGTATCAACAAGGGATTCTCTCCCAAATTCCTGCGTCGATACGCCGACCTCTCTACGGTTATCAACAGTGCCGTAAGCCACTACATCGAAGACGTTAAAGACGGCGACTTCCCCAACGAAACAGAACAGTATTAATATCCTCGAAAAAACTATAAGGACGCTCTTTTCGGAGCGTCCTTTTTACATGCACAAGTGCCCGGCATTACACTATCACCGTCCGCCGGCTGTTGACCGTTCAACGTTAGCATCAACGTCTATAAGCTTGCTGGCTCCTCCTTTTTGGCGACCCCACTGCAGGTTATAGCTTATGGAGACATATGGCACACGCATATTCAGGCGCATATGCTGCTCATTTTGGTTCCACTTGCTCATTGATATGCTGCCCTGATCATATTTCCCGAATGGCATGATGATGCCCGCTCCAAAACCCCATGACTTCCAATAATAGCTCAGGTCTATTATATTGACATCTTCGCCCCACGAGATTTTTTCGCCCCATAGGTCACGCTGTGCTCTGACATATTGGCCGGAAAGCACAAAGCCCCAGTGCATCAGCATTATCGAGGCGTTCCCGCTCCATGCGTTGTTGTGAAGCGTATAGCCTGAACCGCGCATTTTCTCCATTCTGAACTGAATATAACCGCTTGCCATCAGCCAGTCAGGAATTATCTCTACCTGAGGCGCAAGGAATATGGATAAGTTTTTAAGCCCTCTGCTGTTCTCATAGGTTGTGATTAGCCGGTCATCGTCCCAATAGAGAATCGGAGTAATGGCATTGGGCGACGTAAAACCACGAACACCGAATGAGCCGTTTACCCGCGGCAGATTGAACCCATAACGGAATGTGAGCATATAGGAGTTCGCCGTTTTAAGACTCTGATTTCCAACGCGCCACTGAAAACCATCAATCTGCTGCGGAATTGTGTTGGTCTCGGCCAACGACGGTGCTGACTGCCAGGATGTGAAGTTAAGCCGGAAGTTATGGTTTTGATTCAGGGAATAAGTCAAAGTTGCCTGCGGTCGAGGACTCCACGAATGATTGCCCTTATTCGACTCCTTGAAAAGAAAATCGGTATACTGAACGCCCATCCCCGCGGTTGCTGACCATTTTCCGAATCGCCGGAAGTATTCTGCAAAGAAATACACTTTGTCTTGACGCTGGTGGAATATTTCACCCCCGAGATTTTCATATTTGGACCGGTTACGGTTGGCGGTATATGATATTCCTGCTGTAAATCGGGAATTGCTCCAATTTTTGATATAATCCGCCTCTGCGGCATACGCCTGATTTTGATCCTTAATATTTGTATGTATGTTCGTAATCGCGCCCCCGGCTATTTCATCCTTGATATTATTCTCGATATAATCCGAGAACGAATGCCCTTTGTAAAACGAGCTGCTGAAATTGAGGACAAGCATCTGCCTGTTCTTGAAATTCTGCTGCCAGTAAAGCGAAAGGGATGGAGTGCTGCCACCCGCCCCCTTTGTATCGGTAAGCAGAACGTCGTCGCTTCCATTGCTTAGGGACAGAAGTCCGTTGTATGTCCACCGTTCATTTATATTCCGGTGGAAGCCGAATTCAGCTATAAATACTGTAGTGTCCGGCTTGATATAATTATATGAGGCCCATACATTCGCCATTGAGTTGTCGAGCCATCCTCCGAGAGACGTCTCATCACGGGTAATGGATGACCCGTCAGTATAGGTAAATGTCTCCGAATAGTCACGGTGAGTCCTGATTTTGTTGGTGAGCTTGTAATTACCACCCACCTCCCATTGCGAGCGCCCCGCATTAAACTTTACATCAGCACGGTAATCACCCCAGGCCGTATTGAGTGCCGGTTGAGCCTCAGTCTGCAACGACCCGCCCAACGTCGGATTCGCTACTATCAGATTGAGCACATAGTTGGCGCNCCCATACCGAAGCCCGGGATTGTCAATCCACTCTACACGCTTGATGGTCTCAGGCAATAACGCACGCACCTGGTCTATCGATGATTCATGNCCGTTTATACGCACCTGCACGGATTGTCCCGCAGCCNGGATGGTGCCGAGGGCATCACTCACCGTAAGGGTAGGAATCATCAGATTGGTAAGCAGTTGCATCCCATTCTTTGAATTCTCAACTGCGCTCTTCGACGGATGATATACATCCATGTCAGCCTTACGGATCACTTTGGGGGCCTGAATCACGATCTCATGCAATTCCTCCATGCGCATCGTGTCGGTCATTTCCTGTGCCGATGCGATGATAGGAAGCAAGATTGCCACNNCCAACATNACGGCTTTGATAAAGATTCTTCTTGTCATATTACGATATGAGTTTAACGATTTCATACCGCAAAATTACATCCGAATCCATCTAAACACCAAATATAAAAGTCTAAATAGNCNTCATGTAANGTGTTGAAAATCAGCTGTGTGTATTTTAAAAAGTCTAAATACGGCACACCGGAGTCTAAATGCACCTTAATGCGCCTGCTCCCGGCGGATGAATCCCACGATGTCCTCCTTTTCCGGGACACTCAGCTTCCGGCGGATGGTCGACTTACGGGTNTAGATAGTAGCCATNGTCTGAGAGGTAATCACACTGATTTCCTTAGTTGAGAAACCCGCCAGCATGAGTACTATGATTTGCTCTTCCTTATCGGANAGAACATCTCCGTAACGTTCATGAAGGCGCGTGTAGAATCCGGAATATAGATTATCGATAATCTCATACACGTTTCTCCAATTAACAAGAGCACCACCTGTGTCGCTCTCAATTGATGAAAGCTTACGAAGCATCTCACGGTTCTGTTCTGTCGGGGTCTCAGCAACCATTTTTATTATTCCCAGTTGCTGGAGCATGGCACGGCGTAAGGATTCCTGACCCGATGATGAAGACGGCACTTTAAGCTCCTCAACCATTTTCTGCAATACCTCGGCACGCTCTTCCGCCTCTATCGTTTTTCGACGTCGGTTCAGCGCAAACCAGATGGATAATCCGCATATCAGCAAACCGGCAAGCACTATAATGATGATGACTGACATCTGTCTTTCATTCCTCATCTTCAGACTTAATCTCTTATTTTCAATCAACAGGGCATTTTGCTCGGATTCCTTCTGCAGCGCTTGAGTGCGCAGCAGATTATCCCTCTGACGGTTATTTACAAGTGCAATTCGGATCATTCTGAATTTGCCCGTATTTTGAAAGTCAAACACACTGTGAAGAACATATGCGAAACTGTCATAGTAACCTCGTTCTAACTCAGAAACCATTGAGGCCAAACTGTCCGCCTTCTCCAATTCTCGAACAGCCTTTTTCCGGTCTCCCATATTAAACAACGCCAGCGACTTCCACATGTGTAGATAGTGTTCTACCGAATTCCCCGGCGAAAATTTATCCGACAAATCAAGACTCTCTGAATAGCGTCCTAACTCTTCAAGCACTCCCACCTTCTCATATTCATAACTGAATTGATCTGTCAAAGACTTGGAACTGATTGCCTGACCGATAAGCTTATCCAGTATAACAAGCGCTGAATCATTCTCACCCGCAAACATATAATCCGTGTAAAGCCAATAATTATACAGAGCCTGTCGCGCAGAATCCCCCTCCATTGAAATCAATCTCTTTATTGCAGACCGGTTGCCCGCATCATCATAAAGCTTAGTACTCCAGTATGCCCGCGTCCTTAAAGGAATAATAGCAAGCGAATCCGGCAAATTCGCTTGATTCGCCAGTGAATCAAGCTGCGCAACCGCACTTCGGTCTCCACGAACCCAATAATCGTAAAGAGCCGACAGCGTGGCACTGGTTACAGCCCGATAAGCATCCTTATCTCTGTAATAATCAGCCGAAAACTTAATCAACGAATCAGATAGCATAAGATGCCCCTCACTATCATGGATAGAAGCTTTCAGCAGATGATATTTAGCCTTTAAGGAATCCGCCGCCAACTCATCCGGATCTATCGTACCAAGCAGATAGAGCGCGCTGTCAGGATTCTCCATGGCAATTGTTTCTGCATTATCCATGATCTTGTCAAATCTTGACGATTGAATGCATGAGGATAAGCACAAAATAGCTATTATGAAAATCCAAATGTAATTTTTCATATTAAGCTTACAACTAAATATTTTGATTTAAGGGTTATGGAATGTGTAAAAAAATATCATTTTACATTATCCT
>JAAVGX010000013.1 GCA_014800065.1 Bacteroidales bacterium
CTTCCTGATTGCCGGGAACGACGCACACGAACAGACCGTTGCGCTCTCCGCGAAGCACCAAGGTTTTGAAAACCTGATTGATGTCTTCGCCAAGAGTAGCAGCGGTGTGGTTTGCATCCACATAGTTTTCGTCGTATTCGTAGGCGATTGTCTCGAAGGGGATATGGGCGTGTTCGAGGAGCCTAACAGCGTTGGTCTTAACCGTCTTAGCCATTATTCGTGCATAAGGATGAAGTGTTCGGCTTCGATAGCGGCTCGGCAACCCATACCGGCGGCAGAAATGGCCTGCTGATAGTAGGGGTCGGCCACGTCGCCGGCAGCGAACACGCCCATCACATTGGTGAGTGTGCGATGGCCTTCGGTCTTGATATATCCGGCTTCATCCATATCTATCTGGCCTTTAAACACTTCGGTGTTTGGAGTATGGCCAATGGCGAGGAAGAATCCGTCGATTGCGATGTCGTAGCGGTTCTCGTTTTCGGTGCCTTTATTGGTTACCAGATGGGCGCCTTCGAGGACATCGGCTCCGAACAGGCCCTCGGTCTGTGTGTTGTAGAGGATTTCAATGTTGGGATGCTCGAATACCTTCTTCTGCATGAACTTGGACGCACGGAGATGGTCCTTACGCACAATCATATACACTTTTGAAGCGAGTCCTGCCAGGTACATAGCCTCTTCGCAAGCAGTATCGCCGCCGCCGACCACGGCCACCACGCGTTTGCGGAAGAAAAATCCGTCGCAAGTGGCGCAGGCCGACACGCCCATGCCAAGATACTTCTGCTCGTCGTCCAGACCGAGGTAGCGAGCAGATGCCCCGGTGGAAATAATCACCGTTTCGGCTTTGATAACGGTGTCATTGCCCACTTTGACGGTGAAAGGACGTTCCTTGAAATCGACCTCAGTGGCAAGTCCGGGGATAATCTGTGTACCAAATTTCAATGCCTGACCGCGCATTTCTTCCATCAGTTTGGGACCGGTGATACCTTCCGGGAAGCCGGGGAAGTTCTCGACCTCGGTGGTTGTGATGAGCTGGCCACCAGGCTGATTACCTTCAATCATTACAGGGTTGAGGTTTGCACGAGAGGCGTAAATTGCAGCGGTATATCCGGCAGGGCCGGAACCGATGATGAGGCATTTGGTTGACAATTCGTTCATATCGAGATGTGTTTTATTCTGAGTTAAGTGATTTTTCGTTTTATGAAATTCGGAATTATAATCAACGAAGGTCGATTATTTCACGAGCGGGATGCAGTTTGGCGTTATATCTGAAAGCCGAGACGGGGAGCTTTGCGCCGGGGGTTAGGCGGTCTACTTTCATCAGCATGGTTCGCCGGTCGTCGAAGGTGATTTCGATGGCTTTCGGTGTATAAGTCTTGGCTGCGCAGTTAACTACAATCGATGCAATTCCGGTGTTCTTGTTTTTGGGAGTGAGTTTAATTTCAGCTCCTGCAGGCGAGTCGTTGACCACGGATATATTATAATATGTCTCCGGGTGCGCCAGGATTCCGAATGGATTGAGCGCCATGATTTCGTCGGCTGTTGGTTCGGAGATGCTCACTTCTTCATTTGCGCACTGAAGTGCCCATTGGGTTGTGCCGTCGTACCATGCCATCAGGGCGGGAGTTGAGAAGGTGAACATGGCGTCCTGTAGAATTGCCGAGCCTCGGGTGGATGCACCGTCGGAGGTGATGGTAAACAGCAATTCCACCGATGGTTTTGAAAACATAGCCTTGCGGATACCGTTCAAAACGCGGTCGGTGGACGCTGCGACTACCGGTAACACGGCAGTCAACATCATTATAATTATAGTCGAAAGTGTTTTATGCTTCATGCTGATAGCTTGCTTTTAGGAGGTTTAGGAGGTTTAATGGGTTTGTTAAACTTCATAAACTCATACATATAACGTCTGAATCAGCGGGTCGGTTCATGATAGCATCCGGGTCACCTCATCGGGCGTCATATGCACCTGTCGGGGTTTGGCTCCGTTGGCCGGTCCTACTATGCCGAGTTTCTCCATCTGGTCCACATATCGAGCGGCTTTGCCAAAGCCGATTTCGAACTGACGTTGCAACAGGGTAATAGATATAGTCTGTTGAGAGGCTGTGAACACAGCACACTTCTTGAACTCTTCCGTAATCTTTGACGAATCGACGGGACCACCGCCACCGCTATCGCCTTCGGCGGGCGGATCGGGGAGTTCGTAGGGCTCATAGAAGCCGTCCTGTTGAGAGATAAAGTCGCAAATTTCTTCCACCTCTGGAGTGTCGACAAAGGCGCACTGTACACGCTCGATTGTGCCGCCAATCAGAGTGAGCATATCGCCACGACCGATCAGACGCTGTGCACCGGGGCGGTCGAGAATAGTCTTGGAGTCTACACCCTGAGTAACCTTGAAAGCGATTCGTGCCGGGAAGTTGGACTTGATCACACCGGTTATGACATCGGTGGAGGGTCGCTGAGTGGCCAAAATCATATGTATGCCCACGGCACGCGCCTTGGCTACGATTCGGCTGATATATGTGTAAATTTCCTTTCCGGCACTTGTGACCAGGTCGGCAAACTCGTCCACAATCACTACCATGTAGGGGAGGTAGCGGTGTCCTTGATCGGGGTTGAGTTTTTTGGAAATAAACTTGGCATTGTAATCTTCGATTACGCGAACTTTTGCATCGGTGAGGAGTCCGTAGCGTTGCTCCATTTCTTCGCACAGCGATGCAAGGGTCTGGAGGGCTATCTGCGGGTCGGTGATTACGCTCTTGGCTTGGTCGGCGATACGAGCCATGAAGTGAGGTGCAATGCTTTCGTACAGCGAAAATTCCACCATCTTGGGGTCGATGAGCACCAACTTGAGCTCGTCGGGATGCTTTGAATAGAGGAGAGAGGTGAGGATGGCGTTGAGGCCTACTGATTTACCCTGACCTGTGGCACCTGCAACCAGGAGGTGTGGCATCTTGGCAAGGTCGGCCATAAATACCTCGTTGGTGATTGTGCAACCCAGCACCATGGGGAGGTTCATCTTGTGATTACGGAAGGTGTTGGATTCCAGGACCGTACGCATCGACACCACCTGAGGTTTGCGATTGGGCACCTCAATACCAATAGAACTCTTGCCGGGAATAGGAGCGATGATACGGATGCCCAACGCGGCGAGGCTCATGGCGATATCGTCTTCGAGTGAGCGAATCTTAGCGATACGCACACCCTCGGCGGGTACCATTTCATATCGGGTCACAGTCGGGCCGATTGTTGCCGAAATGCTTTGAATTTCAACACCATAACTACGCAAAGCTGATACAATCATATCCGTGTTGGCCTTCTGCTCGGCCTCATCGGTGGCTACACCACGGGGGCGGTCGATGAGCAATTCCAACGGAGGTTTCTTATAGTGTGAATGGAGGGTACGGGGGTCGAATATTGTCGATTCGACGGGGCGTTGCTCTTCAGCAGGTTCTTCTTCGACCTCTTCTTCGGGAGTTTCGTCAACGCCCTCACCGGTAGTGGTGTTGGTGATGACGAGTTCAAGTGAACCGGGCTGTGAGGGTGGGATAACCGTTTCGGTGGAAGGCTGCATAATGCTTTGCATCATGGCCTCGGCCACCTCTTCACTTTCAGTCGTCTCGGGTTGAGGTTCATCCTCGACTGTTTCTTCAGCCTGTTCCTGTCCTGTAATATCAAATTGACGGGGGTCGGATTCTTCCTCCGCTACCGGTTCGTCGGTAATTTCGGCTATTTGCTCCTTTTGATCGATGCCTGACTGACTCATGGCATCAAAGGCTTCACGAGCCTCGACATTGCGTGGCTCTTCTTCCTCACTATCTTCGGGTTCCGGTGTCTTGGGTCGATTCAGCATCGAGAACATCTTCACGCAGAACCACTTAATGGGCTTGAAGTATGTTGCGATGAGGAGGGCGATGAGGAGGAGACTCACCCCGAAAGCACCGAGCCAATCGGAATAATAGAGTAATAGCTCGTTGGCGTATCGGCCGTGATTACCTCCCAGGTCAAAGTAGGCGGCACGGTTGTAGGTGAAGAAGCCGAGCACCACCGACCCGGCGGCCATGGTAAAGAGGCAGCGGAAAGTCAAAGTCCAGAAAGAAACACGCTTCACCTTCATGACAGCCAACCCGACAAGGAATAGGTATATAGCAAACACGAAAGAAGCGATTCCGAAAGAATCCACCATCAACCACTGCCCCAACTTGGCGCCAAAGGCCCCTCCGGCATTTTCAATCTCAACCCCGGCTTCGGAGGCTGCTTCAGCCACTTCCGCTATGGTTTTGTTGAGAGTTAGGCTTTGGTCGGCATGGGTGCTGTTGATAAATGAGAATCCGCACACGGCCGTAACGATGGCTACAAAGCATATGAATATGCCCACAGCGTAGTGAAAACGGTCGTCACGCAGGAAATCAATAAATGTATATTCCGGTTCGGAGTTTTTGGGTTTTGGCCTCCGGCGATTGGATGGTCCGTTTGAGTCGGGCACGGGTTTACGTCGAGGCTGTTCTGCAGCGGACTGCGCACGGCGAGCCGTACCGCCTCCTCGGCGGCGTTCCTCGGCTGCAATTCGCTGATCCAGTTCTTCCCCAAAGCTGTCAACTTCAGGTTCTTCTACTTGATTCAATTCATCCATTGCAAAGTGTACAGAATTACACGTTTACAGTTAATTACCAATACTTAATTGTTAATTATCACTTCATTAACTGAGGTCTGCCAAGGTGGCAATCATCGCCTTGGGGTCCGGTGCGTTGAATACGGCACTTCCGGCCACCAAAGCGTCAGCCCCGGCGCGGGCACACTCAGCACCGGTGGTAGCGTTGATTCCGCCATCCACCTCGATCAGGGCCGACGAGCCGCTCACGTTGATGAGTTCTCGAAGCCGACGAATCTTGGCAATGGTGCCGGGAATGAATGATTGGCCTCCGAAACCGGGATTTACGCTCATCAGGAGCACCATATCCAGGTCGGCTATCACATCCTCCAACATCATCACCGGAGTGGCGGGGTTTAGGGTTACAGCTGCTTTCATCCCGGCAGCCTTGATGGCCTGGATTGAGCGGTGGAGGTGTGTACACGCTTCAGCATGAACATTCATATATAGGGCTCCGAGGTCACGAACGCGGCCGATATAGCGGTCGGGGTCCACAATCATCAGGTGCACATCCAAAGGTTTGGGACTGAGTTTTGCCACGGCCTCAATCACCGGAAATCCGAACGAGATATTAGGCACAAACACACCGTCCATCACATCGCAGTGAAGCCAGTCGGCACGGCTTTCATCGAGCATCTGCAGGGATTGACTCAAGCATCCGAAATCGGCGCTCAACAGAGAGGGAGATACTATCATTTTTTCTTTTTAAAGGCGTTATAGAGAATATATACCACACAGAGAACCAACAAGATAAGTCCACCAATGGTGAGGTAACTGTTGTATTTCTCCACAGTGTCGTACAGTTGGTCAATACTAACGGTTTTGGCCAGCCACCATCCCAGCAAGGCGAGGATACCGTTCCACACCATGGCTCCCAAGGTGGTGAACAAAGCAAACACCCAGAAATTCATGCGGGCAATACCGGCAGGAATGGAAATGAGCTGACGCACAGCGGGAATCAATCGACCGATGAAGGTGCTGGCGGCGCCATGTTCATCGAAATAGCGCTCGGCCTTTTCCACTTTGGCCCGGTCAATGAGGCAGGCGTGCCCCAGACGTGAATTGGCGAAGGCATAAACTATCGGGCGTCCCACCAGCAGTGAGATAACATAGTTGATAGTGGCACCGACCAAGGCTCCGGCTGTGGCGACCAAAACTACCACAAATATATTCATATCCCCCTTCTGCATTGNCAGATAGGCTGCCGGAGGTACAACCACCTCCGAAGGGAAGGGGATAAATGAACTTTCCACTACCATAAAAATGAATACGAACCAATAGTTGGCATTTTGGACGAACCAATCGAAGAACCAACTTGCGTTGAGGTAATCGGTAATGGNCAGGGGTANAAGCAGATCTATCATCAGGAGTAAGGTTTACAGAATTAACTGCAAAAATACAAAAAATCCTGCAAATTCCGGAATAAGCAACTCTTTTTCTCTATCACTGAGCGAAAAAGTTGTCNGNCAATAGTAAATGCTGTTGTATTACACGCATTATTGCAGCCAACGTGGGCTGCCTTTTTTCGGGCTATTTCCAAAATGTCAATGTTCTCTTTGCCGCAGTGTTCCCGGAGCCTCTGCTCNCNNGCTTAGACAGGCGTTTGTGGGGGATTAGCTCTTTTTGTATAGTCCGAGCTGAAGCTCGGGGCCAAAGACAAAGTGCCGCTTGCGCGGNGTTGCTTTTGCGNGGGGCTTTGCGCTTTTTGGCGTTGGTGACATCGCNNAGCGATGTCCGTACATTTATTTTGCTGATTATTAGCGCGTAGCGNATTGTGACAGTGGTATTGAGGAGGGATTTTTTCTATTATATTTTTAATTTTAAAGAGTGATTGTTGCCCAAAGGGAAGGGATCAGTATTGCAAATATACAGAGTAGTCCTACGATTGATAGTGCCAATGTCAGATTTTTTCGTATCTGCTTGGATTTTCCAAATAGAGCAGTCGCAGTTGAACCCATAAAGCACAAGGTACTTAGGGGACCGAGAATGCAAAAAAACAAAACATTTATTAGTCCATAGGACAGTCCTGTCAAGTGACAAAGATTTTCGAGAATCAGGATGCACTGATTACAAAGTACATCCCAATAGTTAACTACGTGTACCATATTACATCATGCTAATCATCATATTTAAGTGCGTGGATTTGGTATCAGCGTTCCCTTGTTATCAAATCTCTTATNCCGTAGTAAATAGCCAACGCTCCGTAAAGGAGATATATTCCTGCAGTTGAATTTCCGGCTATCGAATTGGAGTTGAAGAGAATAATGAGGCCCAAAACAAGTACTCCCAGGCCCAGCAGAATGGCCAAAACGGCGAAAATGACCGAACACACTATATAGACTGAGTAGTAGCGTGGCCGGGGTGGGAACAGTGCCTGGTAGGGTGCTTGCGAGCGTGCTTCGGCGTAGGCTTCATAGTTGGTATGCAGTGTGTANGTAAGNATATCGGCACATGTTTCCTGTGTGGGATTTTCCTTCAGGGNACGCACTGCATTGAAGAGCTTCACCGAGCGGTTGAGCACCATGAGCGTGAACGCACCGAATATGAACAACTCCATCAAGGTGGCGGAGAGGTCCTCGAACGCCATGGTGATTATTACGGCCAAAGCGATACAGAAGTAGAGGGATGTGATAAATTCAATCACCATCTCGCGCGTGAGATATTTCTTGAAAACTGCCACATTGCCTAAATAAACATTTTCAAAAACAGGGAATGACTGCACCACTCGGGCGTAGGTGAAGGTGTCGGAAAAAGCACGATTGAGAAGTGCCGANAGACCGAATACAGCCATCAATGCCACAACGAAACTGTACTCCTGCACCGCTGCACTTGGAATGAGCCAAAGNAAGGGATATATCACAATCCAAAGCACAAAGTAAAAACTGGTTTTCATTATTNGGGATGTTTTGAAGGGTGGATATTCCGGTTTNTGTTTCGGGCATTACAAAAAAACGTATAAACGATGCAAAGCCCGCGTATATCTACATATACCACAAGTGGCACAAAGGTAACGAAAAATCTTCAAAAAATTTTAGAGTGTGTTTACTTTTACACTATTTACGGAGTTTGGTGTTTTCGGAATTTTGATGTAACTTTGTGGTTTGAAAGAATACTCGCCCACATGGAGAAATATACAAACGAAATGAAACCTCTTGTTCTGCCNGAATATGGGCGGAACATCCAAAATATGGTTGATTTCTGCTGCACCATTGAGGACCGAAANGACCGCAATTTGTGCGCCGAAACAATAATCANCGCCATGGGCGCCCTGGTACCCGCTCAGGGCGACCGCGAAGAGCATAACCGCAAGCTCTGGGATCATCTGATGATTATGAGTAACTTCGCCTTNGATGTGGATTCGCCTTACGAATATGTTCGTCCGGAAGTGTTTGCAGACCGTCCGGAACCTATCCCTCTGGCTCTGCCTTCCGACTTCCCCTTCCGNCACTACGGNCTGCTCACTCATCGCCTCATCGAGGAAGCCTGCGCCATGCCCCCCGGAGAGGAACGCGATGCCCTGCTGNTGCTCACGGCCAANCACATGAAGAAGACTCTCATGGCCGAGAATAAGGACTTCTACGACGATGCCCGTATTTGCAAGGATATCAACATNCTGGCAAAAGGNCGGCTGTTTTTNGNCCNNNGCACAACGCGTCTGAACGATTACAAATATGCNCCTACTCCGTCGGGACGCTCCAACAATAAGAAAAAGAAAAAATGAGGCAACGCGACGAACTCACCGCNGTGGGGGNCATCCTCAAACTCCACGGTTACAAAGGAGAATTAGAGGCTGTGGCCGATTACGAGGAAATTCCGCTGGACAGCCTCGACTTCGTGTTCGTTGAGCTCGACGGCCTGATGGTNCCCTTCCGTATAACCTCCTGCCGCCCCAAGCGCGACAACAGTCTGCTGATGCTCCGTGGNATCGACTCCGAGGAAAAGGCCAAGCCGTTGGTGGGCAAGGAATTGTTCGTGGAAAACAGCAAGCTGCCGGCAGAGTTCGGAGCCGACGACGATGTGTTNTATTTAGCCGATATGATTGGCTTTGAAGCCTACGACGGCGACCACCACATCGGCACAATCACCGACTTCGACGATACAACCGACAACGCCCTCTTCACCGTCACAACCCCCGAAGGAAAGGAATTCCTNATTCCTGCNGCCGACGACCTTATCACCGAGTTCTCCGAGGACCAAAAACGTATCACCTTCAACCTGCCAATCGGCTTAATNGATCTNTGACATGAAACAATTTGACGAAAATGACGCTTTAAAGGCTATGAAAGCCGTTNTNCCTCAAGAGCTCCACGACGAAGATGCACTTTATGAAATCATGGACCTCATCTTCGACTACTACGATGAGAACGGCGACCTCGAAATTGACTTCGACGACGATGATGACGAAGATACCGAGACCGACCTCGATGCTGTGGTTGACTTTGTGTGCCGATATGTGCGCAAAAACTCCGCCGTCAAAAATTTCTCACGCGAAGAAATCTNCAAAGCNGTTCAGGCCGAAGTCGAGTACGAACTTTCGTTAGCAAATCCTGATTAACAAGGAATTCCNTACAGCCACTCTAAACTCTCAAACTCTCAACTCTAAAAATTTCCCTCACTTGCGCATCTCCTTCAAAAACATATTANCAACTATTCTCATCCTGCTGTCGGGACTCACTGTTTCGGCACAGAAAGAGTCGGACTTCGACCCCATGGCAGCCGACATAGAGTCCAACCTCACTCATCCGGCGGTGCCCCACAAGCAGAGCCAGGCCATCGTGAAGGCTATGGGGGCTGTGTCCAAGGCGCTCAAACACGCCGGTTACCAAACCTCGGCCGTGCGTTCGGGCGAGGTGATAATGGTTACCATTCCCTGCGTGGAGCTTTTTGCGCCCAACAGCTCTACCCTGCTGCCGGATGCGGGTGCCAAACTCCGTGGTCTGTCACCTTATATAAAAGAGTCGACCAATTTTAAAACCATCCTGGCCGTACACTCCGACGACACCGGCGACGAGCTTTACCGCGACAGAATCACCTCCGAACGAGCTAACGCTATCGATGACTTCTTCTACCATCATAATGGAGAAGAAGACACGGGTATCATTCCCTACGGACTTGGTTCGGACGAACCTCTCAAGGCCAATACTTCGGTGAGCGGTAGAGCCGCAAACCGTCGTGTTGAAATATACTTTGTTCCAACCGAAACCTTTATCAAGCACTCACGCTAACTATGCCATCCAACTTCCAAAACCGTTCGAATTACGCAAATCGCACCCCACGCCGGAACGACAGCCAGATGACCGACCTTCCCGGCGGGCGACTCGTTCCCCGCGCTGTTGATGTCGAAGCTGCTGTGCTTGGGGCGCTGATGCTTGAAAAAGACGCCTTCATGCAGGTGAACGAAATTCTCTCTCCCGAATCGTTCTACGACCCAAAGCATCGCCGCGTCTACGAAGCTGTTCTGGGCTTAGGTGTGGACCAGGAACCTATCGACATGATAACGGTGATAAACCGAATGCGGCTCAACAACACTCTCGATGAAGTGGGCGGGGCGGCATTTGTGGCCGGTCTGACCCAGAACGTTGCCTCCGCAGCTCATATCGATTATCACGCCAAAATCGTTGCTCAGAAACATTTGGCACGTCAACTCATATCATTCGCTTCCAAAATTGAAGAAGGAGCTTTCGACGAAAGTAACGACGTTGACGACCTCCTCCAGGAAGCCGAAAAGAACCTGTTCGACATCTCGCAGCGCAACCTCAAGCAGGATGTAGTGCAAATCGACCCGGTCATATCCATGGCCGTAGAGCAGATGCAGAAAGCCTCGCATCAGGAATCGGGTCTGAGCGGCCTCTCCACAGGCTTCACCGACCTGGACAAGATGACCTCCGGCTGGCAGAACTCCGACCTGATTATCATAGCCGCCCGTCCGGCTATGGGTAAGACTGCCTTCGTCCTTTCGATGGCTCTCAATATAGCCCGGCACAACGACCCGGTGGCGGTGTTCTCCCTCGAAATGAGCCGCGTGCAGCTGGTGAACCGTCTGATTGCCAACGCATGCGAAGTGCCCGGTAGCAAAATTCGCTCCGGCAACCTGAGCTCCTCCGAATACAGCCTGATGTTCAACCGCCTCCAGGCGCTTCACGGTATTCCATTCTATATCGATGATACCTCCAGCCTCTCCATGCTCGAACTGCGCACCAAGGCCCGACGTCTGGTTCGCGAACATGGCGTGAAACTCATCATCATCGACTACCTCCAGCTCATGACCGCCGGTGTGCAGATGGGCTCCCGCGAACAGGAAGTAAGTACCATTTCCCGTAACCTCAAGCAGCTTGCCCGCGAACTGTCGATTCCGGTTATAGCTCTTTCACAGCTCAACCGTAAACTTGAGGACCGCGGCAACAAGGATAAACGCCCGCAGCTGTCGGACCTTCGTGAGTCCGGTGCCATCGAGCAGGATGCCGACATCGTGTGCTTCATACACCGCCCCGAGTACTACACCCGCGGCAAAGAGGACTCCGAAGGAAACAACCAGCAAGGCCTTGCGGAATTCATCATCGCCAAGCACCGTTCCGGAGCCACCGGCGACGTGAATATGCGTTTTCGCCACGAATATGTGCGCTTTGAGAACTGGCAGCCCGAAAACGATGCTTTCAGTATGCGCCCCTCCAGCGACAACAGCACTACCAGCGCAATCGATTCTCCCAAAAATGTCGACTTGGAAGCATTCAACCCCACAGCTAAACCAAACGACGATTTCCTCTCCCAAACCGGTACTCAGGACGTACCTTTCTAAAGTATAAACCTAACCTTTCAACTCCATAAAATGGCATCCCCGACCCCTAACAACGGCATCAAGAACCTCCTCATCTACGGAGGTGGTGCAGTGGTGATTCTGCTCATTGCGTGGCTGGTGTACTCCACCGTGAGCGCTAACCGCAAGGCCGCCGCAGTGCAGGCTCAGTTTGAACAAGTACAGCTCGAACAAGCTCAGAAGGACCTCGAAAGAGAGTATGACGACCTTAACGCCGAGTTCGCTCAATTCGAGAACTCGCGCAAATTCATCGTGGACGACTCCGTGAAGCGTGAACTGAACGACAAGTATGAAGCAGCCCGCCTGCAGGTGGAAAAGCTCCAACAGGAACTTGCCAACCAAAAGCATAAGAGCGCTGCCGAAATCAGCCGTCTGCGCACCGAAATCAACACACTGCGCGATCTGCTCAAACATTATGTGGAAGAGATTGACCGTCTTAACAAAGAGAACGCTCAGCTGCGCGACGAAAACGCCACTATCAAGAAACAGAACGAACAGCTGTCCAGCAAGGTAGAGACCGCCACACGCGACAACAAGAAGCTCACCGAGCGCATGACACTGGCCGAAAAACTCAATGTTACCGGTCTCCATCTGTCAGCTCTCAACAAGAAAGGCAAAAATGAGAAAAAAGTAGCCAAGGCCGTTCAGCTAATGGTTACGTTTACAATCCCTCAGAATAATTCGACCCCTGTAGGCGAAAAGACCATCTACCTGCGCATCATCTCACCTTCGGGTCAGCTTCTTGGCGGAGGCTCCACTTTCAGCTTCGAAGGTGGCAATGTACCTTTCACCGCGCGCAAGACCATTGAATATGAAGGAGAAGAAATCGGTGGCGTGACCATCTACTACGATGTCGACACTGCCCTATCCCCCGGCGAGTATACAGTAGAACTCTTTGCCGACAATTTCCGCCTCATTTCGCGCAAATTTTCTCTCAAGTGACAGGAATGACAGCGATCAGCCTCTTCCAGGAGCTCTATGAGCAAATAAATTCCGTAGATGTCAACACCATCGGATCCATCTACAAGCTCTGTCTGAGCCTTGTGCTTGGTGCGGCCATTGGCTTCGAGCGCAAGAGCAAGGGTCAGAGCGCCGGTGTGCGCACGTTCTCGCTCATTTGCATGGGTGCCACCTTGGCCATGCTCCTGTCCATCTATGTTCCTCAGGAGTATTTGGGCTTGAAAAACGGCGACCCCGGTCGAATAGCCGCTCAGGTAATCAGCGGTATCGGTTTCCTCGGTGCCGGTGCCATTATCCAGATGAAAGGTTCGGTGCGCGGCCTCACCACCGCAGCCGGGATATGGATGGTGGCCATCATCGGAATGGCCGTCGGACTGGGCATGTACTGGTTATCCGTTATTGCTACGGGGCTGATTCTCTTCATTTTAGTTCAACTTGAAAGTTGGGAACACAAGGTAGGACGTGGCTCTCAAAGCCGTACTATCCGAATTAAGACCGCAGCCATAGTGACCAATGTGGATCAGTACCGTATAGTTTTGGAAGAGAACGGTGTGCACATGACCACCTTCTACATCGACTATGACTACGAAAACAACGAGACAAGGCTGAATATCCTCATCCTCGGTCGCGAAGCCACCAACTATATCGAGCTGTTCGACAAGTTATGCAAAATTCATCCAACAAAAGCCATATCTTTGGCTAACCAAATAAATATCTGACACTTATGAATGTTCAGAGCCTTATTTCCGACTTGGCTTTCATCCTTCTTTTAGGGGCGATTGTCACTGTCATCTTCAAATGGATTAAACAACCGGTTGTGCTGGGCTACATCGTGGCCGGCTTCCTGTCAAGCCCCAACTTTGTGTATCTTCCTTCGGTTACAACGGAGGAAAATATCGACTTCTGGGCCCAGATCGGTATCGTGGTACTGCTTTTCTCCCTTGGTCTGGAATTCAGCTTCAAGAAGTTGCTCAATTCCGGAGGGTCGGCGGTAATGACGGCCTTTATAATAATTGTGGGTATGATGGGCTCCGGCTTTGCCATAGGCCATCTGCTGCATTTCAACAATATCAACAGCCTTTTCCTTGGGGGTATGCTGTCAATGTCGTCCACCACTATTATTATCAAGGCTTTCACCGATATGGGTCTGCGCCAGAAAAAGTTCGCGTCCCTTGTGCTGGCCGTGCTCATTGTTGAAGACCTTTTCGCAGTGTTGATGATGGTGCTCCTTTCGTCCATCGCCATCAACAACAGCGTAGAAGGCAGCGAACTGCTCTACTCCGTGGCCAAGCTCGTGTTCTTCCTCGTGATATGGTTCCTGGTGGGTGTTTATGTACTGCCTTCGTTGCTGAACCGAATCCGCCGGTTCCTCAACAGCGAAACACTTCTGGTGGTTTCGATGGGTCTTTGCCTTGGCATGGCAGTATTCTCCGTGTACTGCGGATTCTCGCTGGCGTTAGGTGCCTTCGTTATGGGTTCGATTCTGGCGGGCACCTCCTATGCGGAACGTATTGAACACGTGGTGGCGCCGGTGAAGGACCTTTTCGGGGCCGTGTTCTTCATATCGGTGGGCATGATGGTTCAGCCACACATCCTGGTTGAGTACTGGGGGCCGATTCTGCTGCTCTCGGCTGTGGTAATCGTGGGTATGATCGTGTTCGGCACCTTCGGAATGCTCGCCACAGGTCAAACTCTCAAGGTGGCAATCCAATCGGGCTTTTCTCTTACCCAAATCGGCGAATTTGCTTTCATTATCGCCACATTGGGTATGAGCTTGGGCGTGCTGGACAATAATATCTACCCCATCGTGGTGGCCGTTTCGGTTATCACCACCTTCACTACGCCCTACTTCATCAAGATGTCGCTCCCGTTCTATAATTTTCTGGAACGCATCCTGCCCTCCCGCCTCCACTTCCTGATCAATCGCTATCAAAAGGAATGCGATCGCAGCGAGGCCGAACGCCGCCCCTGGAGCCGTGTGCTCAAGCGCTACATCTGGCGCACCGTGCTCTACTCCATCGTGCTCCTGGCCATCCAGATAGTATCTTCGCAGTACCTTATGCCGGCTTTGCGCAGCCACTGGTCGTCGTGGGGCAACGCCATAGGACTGCTGATTACTTTGGTGGCAATGGCTCCCTTCCTGCTTGCCATGAGCTTGCCCATCAAAAATGAAAAGGATGCCAATGGGCGCCCGGTCATCAGCATAATTCCTCTGGTGGTGCTCACCACTTTGCGCATCATCATCGCCATCTTCTTCATCGTTCGTACCATCACCATGGCCTACTCCACCAAGGCCGGTATTTTGGTAGCATTCGCGGTGGTGCTTCTGGTGGTGCTCTACTTCTCGAGCCGAGTTCGGGAATCGATGAATAAAATCGAAAGCAAGTTCATGGACAATCTCAACGAACGCGAACTGCGCAAGAGCGGCAAGAAAAACGCCGTGGTTCATGACCTCCACCAAGCCTACATGGTGGTGGGTGCCGGCTCGCAATATGTGGGTCGACAGTTGATGGATTCCAATCTGCGCCAACGATATGGCGTAAATGTAGTAGGCATTCAGCGCAACAGCCGATTCATTGCTATCCCCGGCGGTAAAAATCGACTCTTCCCCGGCGATGTCATCACAGTAATCGGCACCGACGAAAGTCTCGAAAAACTGCTTCACGACATAGAAGTACCCCTGCCCGATAACATCTCCGACGACCCCTCACGACTGGTTCTCGAAAGCATCCTGCTCTCGGACAACTCTCCGCTGATTGGCCAGACTCCCCGTTCGTCGTCGCTTCGCGATAACTACGAGGCTGTGGTGGTGGCCGTGGATCGTGGCGACGAACACTATGAGGACGTTCCCGACCTCAAGTTCGCACCCGGCGACATCCTTTGGCTCGTAGGAGACAAATCAAAACTTAACTCATTGAAATAAACATATTTATCATATATGACAACTGACAGCGCACGCTACAACCAACGCGGAGTATCCGCCACCAAAGAGGACGTACACTCTGCAATCAAGAATATTGATAAGGGGCTCTTCCCCGGTGCTTTCTGTAAAATCACCCCCGACTATCTGGGCGGCGACCCCGAATGGTGCAACATCATGCACGCCGACGGTGCTGGAACCAAATCTTCCCTCGCATATGCCTATTGGAAAGAAACCGGCGACCTTAATGTGTGGAAAGGCATTGCACAGGATGCCCTGATTATGAATATCGACGACCTGCTCTGCGTAGGCGCCACTGACAACATCCTGTTCTCATCCACTATCGGCCGAAACAAGCGTCTGGTACCCGGCGAGGTTATTTCAGCCATCATCAACGGTACTGAAGAACTCCTTGAAGAGCTTCGCAAGCAGGGCGTGAACATCTACTCCACCGGTGGCGAAACTGCCGACGTGGGCGACCTGGTGCGCACCATCATTGTAGACAGCACGGTGGCTTGCCGTATGCGTCGCGCCGATGTTATCGACAATGCCAACATCCGCCCCGGCGACGTTATCGTGGGTCTCGCCTCATTCGGTCAGGCTGTATATGAAACTGAGTACAACGGCGGAATGGGCTCCAACGGCCTCACTTCGGCCCGCCATGATGTGTTCGGAAAGGATGTCAAGGAAAAATATCCCGAAACATACGACCACGGTGTGCCCGACCAACTGGCTTACTGCGGCTCCATGCAACTAACCTCCGAAGTGGAAGGCGCGCCTCTCAATGCCGGCAAGCTTGTGCTCTCCCCAACCCGTACGTATGCTCCCATCGTAAAAAAGGTGCTGGATGCTATGCGCAATCAGGTGCACGGCATGATTCACTGCTCCGGCGGCGCCCAGACAAAGGTGTTGAACTTTGTTGGCAACGTGCACGTTATTAAAGATAACCTGTTCCCCGTGCCTCCTCTGTTCGAGCTTATACGAAAAGAATCCGGCACCGATCCCAAGGAGATGTACCGCGTATTCAACATGGGTCATCGCTTTGAATTCTATGTTCCCGAGGACGCTGCAGCTCAGATAATCGAAATTGCAGAAAGTTTCGGCGTGGAAGCCCGCATTGTAGGACGCGTGGAAGAGGATACCCACAAGCACTTGACCATCAGCAGCGAGTGGGGTGTCTTTGAATATTAATACGGATATCTGACCGTCGTGACCGGAAGGCTATAGTGAAGACCTCTTTCAACCCTCCACCCGCCACCCCTCAGATTTCGGTTGCGAATTTTAAGTACCGTTTATGCGTAAAGTCCTTCTTTCCACAGTCATTTGCCTGCTGGCAGCCTTTGCAATAGTGAGCTGCTCAGGGCATAACGCCGATAGTGCCGAGGCAACTTCCTCCGACACCCTCAAGGTGGTTACTCTTTATGGCCCTACTTCTTATTTTATATATAAAGGAGATCCGATGGGCTACGACTACACTTTGGTGGACAGCCTTGCCCGCTCCATGGGCAAGGCACTGGACCTGAAGGTGGCCACGAGCCTCTCGCAGGCGGTTGCCATGCTGGACTCCGGCAAGGTGGACCTTATCGCATACGAAGTGCCAATCACCGGCCATTACAAGCAGTACGCCCTGCCGTGCGGCCCCGAAAACTACACCACTCAGGTGCTGGTACAGCCCAAAGTGAAAGGCGCTCCGGCCATCACCGACGTGGCTCAACTGGTGGGCAAGGAGGTGTATGTGGAGTCAGACAGCAAGTATCTCCGTCGGCTCAATCACCTCAACGATGAACTTGGAGGCGGAATCCAAATTCATGAGGTAAACGGCGATTCGATTATCACCGAAGACCTAGTGCAAATGGTTTCCGATGGAAAGATACCGATGGCCATAGTCGATAGCGACATTGCCCGACTCAACAGTACCTACTTCCCCGACCTTGATGTTTCGCTCGAAGTAAGTTTCCCCCAGCGTGCAGCTTGGGCAGTGGCTCCGGACAATAAAGAATTGGCTGACCAAATCGACAGCTGGTTCGCCTCCGACTCCTCTCGGCGTACCAATGAGGAATTGCTCAAACGCTACTACGAACAGACCAAATACCGCCCCACAGTGAAGTTCGACTTCGCCAAGGGATACATCTCCAAGTACGACGACCTCTTCAAGAAGTATGCCCCCGAGGTGGGCTGGGACTGGCGATTGCTCGCTGCTCAGGCCTACACTGAAAGCCGCTTCAAACCCAACGCTCGCTCATGGGTCGGCGCTCGCGGACTGATGCAAATCATGCCAAGCACCGCGCGTGGCTACAGGACAAGTGTGTCGCAGCTCGGTAATCCTGAAACAAGTCTGAAAGTGGCGACAAAGCTCATCAACGACCTTGACTCTTACCTCGTCAAATATGTACCCAACGACAAGGAACGACTCAAATTCGTCATAGCGGCCTACAATGTTGGTATAGCGCATGTATACGATGCCATTGCTCTGGCTAAGAAGTACGACCTCGACCCGCAAAAGTGGGACGACAACGTAGAGAAAGCCATTCTGATGAAGATGAATCCAAAATACTACAATGACCCTGTGGTTAAATACGGTTACTGCCGTGGCACCGAAACAGTGGCATATGTAAAAGGAATCAACAACTTCTACGAACAAGCTCGCCGCGAAATCACCGCCTGAAACAACCCAACTCTAAACTCTAAACTTTAAACTCTAAACTATACTCCTATGAAGAAGTCCATCATGACCGTAGCCGTGGCATGCCTGATCCTCGGCACCGTTTCCTCCTCCTGCATCGGTAGCTTCTCTCTGAGCAACCGTCTGCTCAGCTGGAACAAAACCGTAGGCAATAAGTTCCTTAACGAACTGGTGTTCTTCGCATTCTGGGTGCTTCCCGTGTATGAAGTATGCGCCGTTGCCGACGTGTTGGTGCTCAACAGCATCGAATTCTGGAGCGGCTCCAACCCCTTGGCCGCCGGTACAAAAATCGTCGAAGGCAACGACGGCAAATACATGGTCACCTGCGATGGTAAAGGCTATGACATCGTAAGCCTCACCGACGGCTCAAACGTACGCCTCGACTTCGACACCGAAGCTCAAACCTGGAGCTATACCACCGAAGGCGAAAGCCACGAACTCTTCACCTTCGTGGATGCAAACCATGTGAAGCTGCCAGTAAGCGCCGGTAACTATGGCGTGTTCGAAATTTCGCAGGAAGGCCTTTTAGCCTATCAGGCAGCAGCCGCACCCGCCCTCTGGGCAGCCCGCTAATCTATTTCAGGACAACTGAGTCCTGTCACGAAGTCTACCTCGGGGTACGAGCCCGAGGTAGACTCAGCTCCATGACAACATACCGTGAGGGTTGCACTTTAAAGCACCCCTCTGTCATCCACTCTTTGTATTGACCAATCATTTTTCAATTGATTCCATCGCGCATTGCCATCATTGAGTTTGTGGTTGTAATGGCTATTTATTTCGCCGTTATGATCACTCCTTCGCTGCACAGCTCCACATTCGTTTATACTTCCAATGCAGTGCTGGTGGCACTTTCCCTTGCGTGGATTCTCAGTGAACCCGACAGAGCCTATTCAGCCCGTAAATTCGTCTATTTCTTCATATTTTTCTTTATGGGGTTGGCTTCGCTTATGCAGTTCAAAACCGGGGCCCAAACCGTAGGAGGCTATATTATACACGAAGGCACATACACGCAGGTGAACTGCATAATGATTGGCGTAATTGTGCTTTTTGAGCTATCTTATCGCTATTTTTACAAACACATCCACCAACCATTCATGCACCCGAGCGTACCGCCGGGCGAAGTGGAGCCACATCGCCGTAAACAGTGGCGGACCGTTCTGCTGTGCATCTCGGTTGCGGCTTCGATTATAACCATCGCCTACTACCATAATGAATGGGTACGCCTGATTTCTCGTGGGGTCAGCGGTGCCGAATTCGACATCCACCGTGAGCGCACACTTGATGTGTATATCAACTTGGGGTTGCGTTGGTTCATACGCCCTCTGACCGCCCTTTGCTGTATCAATTACTTAGTGATGGGGCACAGCCGTAAATATAAGATTGTTTTCCTGAGTCTTATGCTCGTGGCATTCTTTCCTACCTCACTGGAGCGTTTGCGCGCTGCTGTGTTCTACATGGCCCTACTCATCATTATGTTCCCGGCACTGAAGTTCAAAAACAGATTCTCGCTGCTTTTCCTTGGAGGAATATTGATTGTATTTCCCTTCCTTAATAACTTCCGAATCTGGAAGTCGGCAGGATGGAGCTGGCCTAAATTTGACCTTTCAATGTTCTGCGCGCCGGACTACGATTCCTATCAATCGTTTGCATTTGCATTGCAGAACAAATTCATAGACTTTTCAGGACAGATTTTCGAACTGTTCTTCTTTTGGGTACCCCGTGCATGGTGGCCTGAAAAGCCTATGCCCTCAGGTTTTAAAATGGCGCACATCTACGACCTCGACTACGACTTCATCACCATGAATTTCTGGGGGGAGGGCTATGTTTTCTGTGGGTTCATCGGCATTTTCCTCTTCACGGTGGCTCTTGCGTGGCTCATTGCCAAAATGGATCGCAACTACTGGCAGGTTTTCGACGGCTCCACTCGTAACCTCTTCGCTCCTTTTTATTGCCTGTTTCTCGGTCTGGTGTTCTTCATCCTTAGGGGCGACCTTATCGGAGCCATCGTGGAATCAGGCACTATTCTCGGCCTTAACTATTTGATATACCGCATATCGCTGTACTTTCTCAAGAGCAACCGCGCATGAAGATTATCTATTGCCTCCATGGCACTTGCAATCCCGGTGGGATGGAACGCATTGTTATAGCCAAAGCCAACGCTTTGGCCGAACGCGGGCATAGGATTATAATCGTCACCACCGACCAAAACGGACGCCCCGACTTTTTCCCTCTCAATCCGAAAGTGCGGCGCCTTGACTCGGATGTCATGTACAGCAGTAACAACACCCGCAATCCTATCCTCAAATACTTTATACGTAGAAGCAAGATCAAGCGTCACAAAAGATTCATTTCCCATCTCATATCCACCTTCCAACCGGATATAGTAATATCAACCGTTGGAAACGAAGTGAATTTTATCCCTGAAATTGCAGGAAATGCGTCTACAGTGGCTGAAATTCATTTCTCCAAATTCTATCGTCTGCAGTTCGGACGCAAAGGTATTTGGCGACTAATTGACCAATATCTGACGAAAACCGACAGCCGTTCTTTGAAGAAATATGACCGCTTCGTGGTACTCACCAACAACGATGCCAAGCACTGGGCCGATGCAAACAATCTCGTGGTCATTCCAAACTTCAGCAACATTGCACCCGGACACGCATCTTCACTTACTGATAAATGTGTCATAGCCGTAGGACATCTCGATTATCAAAAAAATTATGAAGAGATGGTTGAGGTGTGGCATCATATCCACCCAACACACCCCGATTGGCAACTGCAAATCTTTGGTGAGGGTCCGGACAGAGCTAAACTGCAGCGTTTGATTGATTCAAAAGGCCTCTCCGAGAACATTCTCCTTAAAGGTACAGTACCACCTGACGGCCACATCTACGAAAAGGCCTCCATCCTGCTCCACACGGCACGATATGAAGGCCTCCCTCTTGTGCTGCTGGAGGCTATGAGCGCCGGAGTGCCCGTGGTAGCCTATGACTGTCCCTGCGGTCCGGCCGAAATTATCGACAACAATGTCACCGGCTTCCTTATTCCGCAAGGCAACCGAATAGAAATGGCAAATGCTCTGAATCGGCTCATCGAAGACGAAGAACTGCGCCATCAGATGGGAGCTGCATCGGTCGGGCGCGCTGACCGTTTTTCTCCTCAAGCTATTATGGACCGATGGGAAAACTTACTGGTTTCACTTATTAATTCAAATAATTAATTCCCTATATTTCAGCGATTTATTGCTTTTGTTTTAAATAAAATTTGGATAAGTCGCAAATTATGCCTACCTTTGCACAATAATTCAACACAATTCTGCAATGGTAGTATTTTTTACCGACCAAGACAACAACAACTTATATGCCGTCCAGAGCAATCATAATCTTTCCAACGAGGAGATTGTGCGCCTGAAATGGCTTTTCGGTCAGGCGCAGCCCGCCTGTGCCGACGACCTCAAAGGCACCTTCATCGGACCCCGCAAAGAAATGATAACTCCTTGGAGTACAAATGCCGTCGAAATTACTCAGAATATGGGTATGGACGGCATTCTTCGTATCGAAGAGTTCCATCGCACAGCCGATGAGAACCCCGATTTCGACCCCATGCTCCAACGCGTATATCACAACCCCGACGGAGACGTGTTCAACATCGACACCACAGCTGCCGAACCGGTTTACATCGCCGATATCCACCAATACAACACCACCGAAGGCCTCGCCCTCAGTGCCGACGAGGAGAACTACCTCGCATCACTGGCTGAGCGCCTGGGCCGACAGCTCACCGACAGTGAGGTGTTCGGATTCTCTCAGGTGAACTCGGAGCACTGCCGACACAAAATTTTCAACGGCACATTTATTATCGATGGCGTTGAAAAGCCCATGTCGCTATTCAAACTCATCAAGCTCACCAGTCAGACCAATCCGGGAAGACTCGTTTCTGCCTATAAAGATAATGTCGCATTCGTGGAAGGCCCCAAAATCCAGCAGTTCGCACCCGAACGCGGCGACGAGCCTTCATATTTCAGCGAAAAACCCATCGACACAGTTCTTTCGCTTAAAGCCGAAACACACAACTTCCCCACCACTGTAGAGCCCTTCAACGGTGCCGCTACCGGTTCCGGTGGTGAAATCCGCGACCGTCTCGGCGGAGGTAAGGCAAGTCTGCCCTTGGCCGGTACTGCCGTGTACATGACCTCTTATCCCCGATTTGCCGACGAGCTCTACCGCACCTGGGAATATATGATCAATCCCCGCAAGTGGCTCTATCAAACCCCGGCCGATATCCTCATCAAGGCCTCCAACGGTGCTTCCGATTTCGGCAACAAGTTCGGTCAGCCCCTCATCTGTGGCTCTCTGTTCACATTCGAACATCAGGAGAACGAACAGCTCTGGGGCTATGACAAGGTGATTATGCTGGCCGGTGGCGTTGGATATGCCGCCAAACGTGACGCCATCAAGGGCGAACCCGAACCCGGACAGGTTGTGGCCATCTCCGGAGGCGACAACTACCGAATCGGCATGGGTGGCGGTGCTGTAAGCTCCGTCGATACCGGACGGTATGCCGGCGCTATCGAGCTCAACGCAGTACAGCGAGCCAACCCCGAAATGCAGAAACGAGTGGCAAACCTGATCCGCTCTCTGGCTGAAAGCGATTCCAACCCCATCGTATCCATCCACGACCACGGGGCAGGCGGACACCTCAACGCACTCTCCGAACTCATCGAAAGCACAGGCGGCGACATCAACATCGATGCCCTCCCCATCGGTGACCCCACTCTCTCGGACAAGGAAATCATCGGCAACGAAAGCCAGGAACGAATGGGATTCGTCATCAACGAACAGGACATCGAGTCCGTACGTCGAATCGCCGAACGCGAACGCGCACCGTTCTATGTGGTGGGTAAAACCACCGACGACCACCGTCTGCACTTCGCCCATAAAGACGGACGCGCAGCTATCGACCTGGCCGTGACCGATATGCTGGGAAATCCTCCCAAAACCGTCATCACCGACACCACCGTTACAGAAGCCCATCAGCCCGTTGAGTACGACGAAAGCCTTATTCCCGACTATCTGGATGCAGTGCTCAGCCTCGACTCGGTAGCCTGCAAGGATTGGCTCACCAACAAGGTGGACCGTTCCGTTACCGGCAAGGTTGCACGCCAGCAGTGCCAGGGCGAAATCCAACTTCCGCTGAGCGACTGCGGTGCAGTCTCACTCGACTACCGCGGCAAAGCCGGCATCGCCACCTCTATCGGACACGCTCCGCAAGTAGGTCTGGTAGATGTGGAAGCTGCTTCTCGCCTGGCCGTGGCCGAAGCCCTTACCAATATCGCCGGCGCTCCCCTCAATGGCGGACTCGAAGCTATCTCCCTCAGCGCCAACTGGATGTGGCCCTGCAAAAATCCCGGTCAGGACGCGGCTCTTTACCGCGCCGTAGAGGCTTGCTCCAAATTCGTCTGCGACCTCGGTTGCAACATCCCCACAGGTAAGGACAGCCTTTCGATGACCCAGAAATATCCCGACGGCACAAAAGTCACCGCTCCCGGAACTGTGATTATCTCCGCAGCCGGCGAGGTGAAGGACATCCGTCGTATCGCCTCACCGGTGTCCAAACCCGGAATCTGCTCTCAATATTACTATATTGACTTCAGCAATTCTCCGCTGAGCCTTGGAGGTTCTGCTTTAGCGCAGACTTTAGGCCGAGTGGGCGACAACGTTCCCGACGTAACCGACACCGAATACTTCAAAAAGGCCTTCGAGTTGGTGCAGACCCTCAACTCACTCGGTCTGATTGCAGCCATGCACGATGTAAGCGCCGGCGGTCTGATCACCGCACTGCTCGAAATGCAGTTCGGTAACACCAAAGGCGGATTCAACTTCTACACCGATGGATTCGCAATGTATGGCGAAACCGACATCGTGAAAATCCTCTTCGCCGAAAACCCCGCTATCATTGTGCAGATTGAGGATAATTCGCGCCGTCGTGCCGAAAAGCACCTCGATGCCTCCGGAGTGAAGTACTTCCCCATCGGCGCCCCCACCCACGAGGATGTCCTCACGGTGAGCCACAATGAGAAAGCTTTCCTCATCTCCGTCCCCCGAGCCCGTCGCACCTGGTATCGCACAAGCTACCTCTTCGATCGCCTCCAGAGCGCCGGAAACTGCGCCGACGAACGCTTCGAGAACTTCGACAAACAGCCCGTCACATTCCTATATCCGTCCAACTTCGACGGCTCCCTGGCCTCCAGAATGCTTTCGACCCGTCGAAACAAAAAAACTGGTACCCGTGCAGCCATTATCCGCGACAAGGGTATCAACGGCGAACGCGAAATGGCTTACTCGCTCTATCTGGCCGGATTCGACGTCAAGGACGTTCATATGACCGACCTTATGAGCGGACGCGAAACACTCGACGACGTGAACATGATTGTATTCTGCGGCGGATTCTCCAACTCCGATGTGCTCGGCTCCGCTAAAGGATGGGCCAGCGGATTCCTCTTCAACGAAACTGCAAACGCAACTCTGCGCCGATTCTACGACCGCGAGGATACCCTCAGCCTGGGCGTCTGCAACGGTTGCCAGCTAATGGTGGAACTCGGCGTGCTCGAAGGATTCCCCGCTCAACGAAAGATATCCATGGGCCACAACCTCTCGCATAAATTCGAGTCGGAATTCGTGTCCCTCACAATCCCGAAGAGCCACAGCGTGATGTTCGGCCCCCTGGCCGGAGTGAAAGCCGGTATATGGGTAGCCCACGGCGAAGGTCGATTCGTGCTCGAAAACGGCAAAGTGCCCGCCGGCACCGAAATCGCCGCTCAGTACACTCACAACGCATATCCCGGCAACCCCAACGGTTCGCCCATGGGAATCGCCGCAATGTGTACCGAGGACGGACGCCACGTTGCCATCATGCCCCACCTCGAACGTGCCATCTTCCCCTGGCAATGCGCCGTATACCCCCGGAAACGACGCTTTGACGAAGTCACTGTATGGATCGACGCATTCATCAACGCTCGCAAATGGATTGAAAGCACCCTTAAGGGTAAAACTCCCCGTTTACGAAAGGTAAAAATGCATCGTTAAGGAATATTAACAACACCAACGCACTTTTTAGTGCGTTGGGTTCCGTTTGTTAAAACTTATTTCGTACTTTTGTAGCCTATAACTACTTGCCGAATAATATTACAACTAAAACCATATCATTATGAGTTTAAACATCATTGTGCTTGCCAAGCAGGTTCCCGACACCCGCAACGTAGGCAAAGATGCCATGAAAGAAGACGGCACCATCAACCGTGCCGCCCTTCCTGCTATCTTCAATCCTGAGGACCTCAACGCCCTCGAACAGGCTCTCCGATTGAAAGATGCAAACCCCGGTAGCACTGTCACCCTCCTCACTATGGGTCTTCCCCGTGCTGCTGAAATCGTGCGCGAAGCTATCTTCCGCGGTGCCGACAAGGGCATTGTCGTGACAGATCGCCCCCTCGGCGGCGCCGACACCCTGGCCACCTCCTACACTCTGGCTCAGGCTATCAAGAAAATCGGCCACTACGATATCATCCTCGGTGGTCGTCAGGCTATCGACGGCGACACCGCTCAGGTAGGTCCTCAGGTAGCTGAAAAACTCGGCATTCCCCAAGTTACATATGCCGAAGATATTCTCGACTGCAAAGACGGCTTCATCACCGTTAAGCGTCGCCTCGAACACGGTGTCGAAACCGTGAAGGCTCCCCTGCCCTGCGTGGTAACAGTTAACGGCTCCGCAGCCGACTGCCGTCCCCGCAACGCACAGCGTCTGATGAAGTTTAAATTCGCCGTTTCTCCCTCCGAAGCCGGCAAGCTCTCCGAAGAAGTAGCCGAAATCGTTAAAAACCGTCCTGAACTCAATATTCAGGAATGGAACGCCGCCTTTATCGAAGCCGACCCCGAACAAATCGGCCTCCCCGGCTCTCCCACTAAGGTTAAAGCTATTGAAAACGTGGTGTTTACCGCCAAGGAAAGCCGCGTACTCGAAAATAACGACGAAGAAATCGAAAACCTCGTCAAGGAACTCATCGCTAATCACACAATCGGCTGATTTCGGTCGGCATAATTCTTTTTAAATATGGCAGATAAAAACAATCTCGTAGTCTACTGCGAATACGAAGACGGAAAGATCGCCGATGTGAGTCTGGAACTCCTCACCAAAGGCCGCGTGTTGGCCGACAAACTTGGCGTCAAACTCGAAGCTCTCGTCATTGGCGACAAACTCGATGGCGTGGAAGAACAAATCTTCCCCTACGGTGCCGACACAGTATATAAAGTAGAGGACAAGCGCCTCTATCCCTACACCTCCAACCCCCATGCAGCTGTTCTGATCAACCTGTTCAAGGAAATTCAGCCCCAGGTATGCCTGATGGGTGCAACCTGCATCGGCCGCGACCTCGGTCCCCGCGTTTCTTCTTGCCTCCACAGCGGCCTCACCGCCGACTGCACCGCCCTCGAAATCGGCGACCACAAGGATGCCAAGACCGGCAAGGAGTACACCGACCTCCTCTATCAAATCCGTCCTGCTTTCGGCGGTAACATCGTGGCAACCATCGTAAACCCCGAATGCCGCCCTCAGATGGCTACCGTGCGCGAAGGCGTGATGAAGAAGGAAGTAAAGGACCCCAACTACAAGGGCGAAGTGGTTAAACTCGACGCCTCTAAATATGTAAAAGACGAAGATTTCGTAGTTGAAATCATCGACCGCCACATCGAAAAGAGCAAGGTGAACATCAAGAATTCTCCCATCATCGTGGCCGGTGGCTACGGTGTTGGCTCCAAAGAGAATTTCCAGCTCCTGTTCGACCTGGCAAACACTCTGGGTGCAGAAGTTGGCGCTTCACGCGCTGCTGTCGATGCCGGCTTCATCGAACACGAACGCCAGATCGGACAGACCGGCGTGACCGTTCGCCCCAAACTCTACATCGCTTGCGGTATCTCCGGTCAGATCCAGCACATCGCAGGCATGCAGGAGAGCTCAATCATCATCTCCATCAACAACGACCCCAACGCTCCCATTAACAAGATTGCCGACTATGTAATCACCGGCGACATGGAAGAAGTGGTGCCCAAACTAATCAAGTACTACAAAAAGAACTCCAAGTAAGGGCGTTTCTCAACAACAAGTAAAAACATCAAGCAATGGCTAATTTTTATACAGACAATCCCGATCTGAAACATCATCTGAATCATCCGTTGATGAAGAAGATCGTTGAGCTCAAAGAACGCAACTTCTCTGACGCCAAGGCATTTGACTACGCTCCCCTCAACTTCGAGGATGCTATGGACAACTACGACAAGGTTCTCGAAATCGTAGGTGAAATCTGTGGCGGCACCATCGCCGAAAACGCTGAAAGCGTCGACCATCAGGGTCCCCATGTGGAAAACGGTCGCGTTATCTACGCCGACGGCACCAAAGAAAACCTTGAACTCTGCCGCAAGGCCGGCCTGATGGGTATGGCTATGCCCCGTCGTTTCGGCGGTCTTAACTTCCCCATCACCCCCTACATCATGGCTGCTGAAATCGTTTCCCGCGCAGACACCGGTTTCGAAAACCTCTGGGGACTGCAGGACTGCGCCGAGACACTCTACGAATTCGGCTCTGAAGAACAGCGCGCCAAATACATCCCCCGTGTTTGCGAGGGTGAGACAATGTCGATGGACCTCACCGAACCCGATGCCGGTTCCGACCTCCAGTCCGTTATGCTGAAGGCCACTCAGAAAGAGGACGGCACCTGGGTACTCAACGGTGTGAAGCGATTCATCACCAACGGTGACTCCGATATCCACCTGGTGCTGGCCCGCTCGGAAAACGGTACCAAGGACGGTCGTGGCCTTTCGATGTTCATCTACGACAAGCGCAACGGTGGCGTTGACGTTCGTCGCATCGAAAACAAAATGGGTATCAAGGGTTCTCCCACCTGCGAACTCGTTTACAAAAACGCTCCCGCCGAACTTTGCGGCAGCCGCCGTATGGGCCTTATCAAATATGTGATGGCACTGATGAACGGCGCTCGTCTTGGTATCGCGGCTCAGAGTGTTGGTGTTTGCGAAATCTCTTACCGCGAAGCGCTTCAGTACGCCAAGGAACGTATGCAGTTCGGCAAAGCAATCATCGAGTTCCCCGCTGTGGCTGAAATGCTCGCCATCATGAAGGCAAAACTCGATGCTTCCCGTAGCCTCCTCTACGCAACCGCTCGCTACGTAGACCTCTACAAAATCTACGAAGACATCGCCCGTGAGCGTAAACTCACCGACGAAGAACGTGCAGAAATGAAGCACTACAGCCGTTTCGCCGACGCTCTCACTCCTATGGTTAAGGGTATGGGCAGCGAATACTGCAACCAGAACGCCTACGACTGCATCCAAATTCACGGCGGTTCCGGCTTCATGAAGGACTATGCTTGCGAACGTGTTTACCGCGATGCCCGCATCACCTCCATCTACGAAGGTACCACCCAGCTTCAGGTTGTGGCCGCTATCCGCCACGTCACCACCGGCACCTACTCCGCCATTATCAAGGAAATGGCCGATGCCGAATATCCCGAACGTCTGGCCGGCGTGAAAGCTATCCTCACCGATCTCACCGCTAAATACGAAGAAGCCGTGGCTAAAGTGGTTGAAGTGAACAACACTCGCTACACCGACTTCATGGCACGTCGACTGGTGGAAATGGCCGGTAATATCATCATGAGCTACCTCCTGCTCCAGGATGCCGTCGCTAATGAAAGCTTTGACAAAACCCTCACCGTCTACACCAAGATGGCTCAGGCTGAAGTTGCCCGCCACATCGAGTTTATCAACAACTTCGANATGGCTCAGCTCGAAGCTTACAACGTATAATCAAATTTACATCCCCATGAGCCCCGGAGCCCGATTGCTTCGGGGCTTTTTTAAATCAATATGAAACTCGCATTTGAACCCGCCATTGTGAGCAACGCACCCGGACTGGTGGTTTATCTCATCGAGGCGAATATAGAAAATCCAGAGACCTCCGANGCCCTTTGGGCGGAACTCGNAGCTGAAAGCAAACGTTGGCATCAGACTCTTGCCATGGAGCAGGTGCGCCACCGCCCGGCTATCGACGCCATCCGCAACGCCTACAAAGCCTGCGGAAAGGATCCGAANCGCTATCGACCCAGCTCGGANGCNCTGCTGCGCCGNGCCGTAAAAGGTCTCGACCTCTACCGTTCACTTACAGGCATNGACCTCGGCAACCTNGTGTCAATGGCCTCAGGACACTCNCTCGGGGCCTTTGATGCCGACAAAATCGAAGGNGACACNCTCACNTTAGGANTCGGACGACACGAGGAACCTTACGAAGGAATCGGNCGCGGACCTCTCAACATCGAGGGTCTGCCCGTGTTCCGCGACNGTGTGGGCGGNGTAGGAACTCCTACTTCCGANAACGAGCGCACAAAGCTATCNACGGATACTAAACACCTGGTCATCACNCTCTGCATGTACGGNCCNTCGGAAATGAATGAAGAAGAAATAATTGAGCTCACTCGTCGACTNCTNGAACAGTACGCATCGGCAACCGACATCAGAATCACAAGGTATCAGGCNGGAGAATAAATCAACTGNATACCCCTTAANTCANCAACATAANATAAAGGAACCGTGAACATAATCCAAATATATGGACGGCAGCCCGACACGCGTGCCATAGAATCGGTGGCAGAAGTGCTTCGGCGTGGCGGAATTGCCATAATTCCGACCGATACTCTCTACGCACTTGTGTGCAACGGCCTCAATTCAAAGGCCATTGAAAAGCTATCGCAAATCAAAGGGCTTACCGAGAAACACTTGCTATCAGTGATTTGCAAAGACATGAGTCAGGCCGCACAGTATGCGCGAATCGAAAACAAGGCCTACCGAATGATGAAGGACCAGCTGCCCGGACCTGTAACTTACATTCTTCCGGCAGCAAACACCTTGCCGAAGGCCTTTAAAGGTCGCAAGACTGTGGGAATCCGTGTGCCCGACAACGACTTCGCCCGGGCTGTAGCGCAGGAACTGGACGCCCCGCTTATGTGTACCTCCGTAGCATGCGATGAGCCTGGCAATCCCGACTCCGTTGAATGGACCTACGAGGCCAATCCCGATATAGAGCTCATCATCAAAGCCGACATCCTCTCCGGGGCACCTTCATCCATCGTAGACCTGCAGAACCCCGACCAACCCGAAATATTACGCCAATAAAGCAAGCGGATAGAGGCGGCAAATGTTAAATAAACCTTTTCAGATGAATTTTCTCATCTGAAAGCTTTTCATTTTCCAAATAAACCGCTATCTTTGCATCTTGAATAAAAGAATGTCGATGCGAAAAACGATCATAGTACTCCTGCTCGGTCTCCTCATGGGTTCATGTGGAGAATATGCTCGTGTGCAGAAGAGTCAGGACTACAACTATAAATTCGACTNTGCCAAACGCGCCTATGAAGAAGGCAAATATGTNCAGGCAGCTACCCTGCTTGAAGATTGCATAGCCATNTTCAAGGGAACNGAAAAAGGCGAAGACGCCCTCTACCTGCTCGGCATGGCCAACTACGAAAACAAGGACTACGCCACCGCCGGCGCTTATCTGAAAACCTACTACGGGCGCTATCCNCGTGGAAAGTACACCGAACTCGCCCGTTTCTTCTGNGGCTACGGATACTACCTCGATTCTCCCGAACCTCAGCTGGATCANACCGGCACAATCAAGGCCATTGAAGAGCTTCAGGGATTCCTCGACTTCTTNCCACGTTCGGAAAAAGTGTCCATTGCACAGAACGCCATCTTCGAGCTGCAGGACAAGCTCACACTCAAGCAGCTCCAGAACGCCCAACTCTACTACAACCTGGGCAACTATATGGGCAACAACTACGAAAGCGCTATTATCGTAGCNCGAAATGCAGTCAAAGACTATCCTTACTCAAAATATAAGGAAGACCTCGAAATGCTCATACTCAAATCACGCTATCAGGAAGCCAACAACTCCGTAGAAGAGCGCAAAGCCGACCGATTCCGTGAAGTTGTGGACGAATACTATTCCTTTATTAACAACTATCCTGATTCGCGTAACCGCCACGAAGCGGACAACATCTACAAGATAGCGCAGNGTTACGTTCAGGATTAACACTCTCACCTCTTATACTCTCACCTCATTACAAACTAAAACACTAAGGTATCAGAACATGGATTTCAAAAAGAACAACACACCGCTCACCACTGTCACACGCGACATGATTGAGCTCTCCAAGGACACCGGAAACGTGTATGAAACCGTATGCATCATCAGCAAACGTGCCAACCAGATTGCACAGCAGATGAAAAGCGACCTCGAAAAGAAACTCCAGGAATTCGCCCCCTACAACGACAACCTCGAAGAAATCAGCGAAAACCGTGAGCAAATCGAAATCAGCCGCTACTACGAACGTCTTCCCAAGCCCACGCTGATTGCCACACAGGAATACATCGATCACAAGCTCTTCTTCCGCAAACCTCTCAAGGACCAGAAGAACGGCTAACAGATCTTGTCTACTTAACAAAAAAGGATGTTGGAGCAACTGCTTCCCGGCATCCTTTTTTAATAAGTNAGTGNTCAATCGCAATGAAATACCTNAATATCATCTTTGACTTCGACGGGACATTGGCCGATACATCCGATGTNATCCTCGAAACTATGCGACTCACTGTCGATAAACTCGGACTTCCCACAAAAACTCAGGACGAATACCAAAGCATGATTGGCTATCGCCTTGAAGAAATTCCAACCATTCTTTGGCCTGACCTCNAAACTTCCGGCTACGCCTCCACCTACAGNGAAATTTTCAACTCCATCAAGCACAACTACTCCGCACACCCCTANCCCGAAGTNCTCGAAACTCTGAAAACGCTGCATAGTCNCGGCGTAAATATGGGCGTAGCATCCAGTCGCAGTCGTGCCTCACTGGAAGAGTATATGGCCGACCTGGGTATTGCTCAATACTTCGCTCAATTAGTAGGAGGAAACGACGTATCAAATGGCAAACCCGACCCGGAACCGGTCAACCTCATTCTTTCCACCCAAAACTGGGACGCAAACCGTACCTTAGTGGTGGGAGATATGAACGTGGACATCCTGATGGGTCAGCGCGCAGGAGCCTATACAGCCGGTGTGACCTACGGCAACGGAAGCGAGAAATCGCTCCGCGAAGCCAACGCTACGCACATTCTGCACAACTTCGGTGAATTAGCCAATTTAGTGTGATATTGGCAATGATAATAACCGCTTTGTCAGGGTNATATTCCAAAATGTCAATGTTCTCTTTGCCGCAGTGTTCCCTGAGCCTCTGCTCTCGGGAAATCTAGGACNTGTGCAAGAGAANAAGTGTTAAAAATTCGTTTTTTTTGAGATAGATATTTTAACATTGTCCANCGGCAATNAGGGCAATTGCGCTCGTCGGGACCGGTGGTCCGGCCCCTTGCCGCGCGGGCGCTCCCCGACCGTCGAGT
>JAAVGX010000014.1 GCA_014800065.1 Bacteroidales bacterium
CAATCTTACGGATATTATCGAGGTCGGACTTGGTGAGCGCATCGGCTTCAGCACCAAAGATTTCGCGCATTTTCACCACATTGTCCACCAGCATTGACTGGTAGCGTATTGCCACGGGGATTATGTGGTTTATGGCAAGGTCGCCAAGGACACGGGCCTCAATCTGAATCTTCTTGGTGTACATTTCCCATTTCACCTCATTGCGGGCTTCCAGTTCCACTCTGGAGAGCACTCCTGTGCGGGTGAACATCTCCACCGACGATGGTTTGAGATAAGCGTCGAACATCAGAGGGGCGGATGTTTCGCAGTCGAGGCCTCGGCGTTCGGCCTCGCGTCGCCATTCGTCGCTGTAGCCGTTTCCGTCGAAGTGGATTGCCTTGGTTTCGTTGATGAGCTTGCGCACCTCCTCGAGGATGGCCGGGATTACATCCTGACCCTGAGCCACACGAGCATCCACATCGCGCTTGAACAGCTCCAACTGGTCGGCCACCGCTGCATTGAGCACAATCATTGCCGAAGCAGAGTTGGCACCCGAGCCCACGGCGCGGAATTCGAAGCGGTTGCCGGTGAAAGCGAAGGGGGAGGTTCGGTTACGGTCAGTATTATCGATCAACAGCTCGGGAATCTGCGAGAGACCCATCTGGTAGCCGGATTTTTTCTTGAGATTGGAGAGGTCGGCCCCATCGCTGGCCGCGAGTTCATCCAGCACGCCGGCCAACTGAGAACCGGTGAAGATGGAGATGATTGCAGGCGGAGCTTCGTTGGCGCCAAGACGGTGAGCATTGGTAGCCGAAGCAATCGAAGCCTTAAGCAATGCATTATGACGATGCACCGCCGCCATCACATTAACCACAAAAGTGATGAACTGAAGATTTTCAATGGGAGTCTTGCCGGGCGAGAAGAGGATATTGCCCTTATCGGTGCCCAAACTCCAGTTGTTGTGCTTGCCCGAACCGTTGACACCCTTGAAGGGTTTTTCATGGAGCAGCACGCGGAAATTATGCTTGCGGGCCACTTCGGCCATAACCGACATCAGCAGCAGATTATGGTCATTGGCAAGGTTGGTTTCCTCAAAAATAGGCGCACATTCAAACTGATTGGGAGCCACCTCATTATGACGCGTCTTCAGGGGTATACCCAGACGATGACAGCGAATTTCGAGGTCAAGCATAAAGGCGCTCACACGCGAAGGAATAGCGCCGAAGTAATGGTCCTCGAGCTGCTGATTCTTGGCACTCTCATGACCCATGAGGGTGCGACCGGTAAGCACCAGATCAGGGCGGGCGCTGTAGAGCGACTCATCCACCAGAAAGTACTCCTGCTCGATGCCGAGATAAGAAGTAACGTGCTGCACCTCGGGGTCGAAATACTGCGCCACGGCAGTGGCAGCCTTGTCGATACGGTTGAGCGCACGCAGCAGCGGAGTCTTATAGTCGAGCGACTCGCCCGTGTAGGATATGAAAATCGTGGGAATACAAAGAGTCTGCTCAAGGATGAAAGCGGGAGAAGAAATATCCCACGCCGAGTATCCGCGAGCCTCGAAAGTATTGCGGATACCCCCGCTGGGGAACGAAGAAGCATCCGGCTCCTGCTGCACGAGCAACTTTCCGGAGAAACGCTCAATCACGCCCCCCTTGCCGTCGTGATCCACAAAAGAATCGTGCTTCTCAGCCGTACCGCCCGTGAGAGGGTGAAACCAGTGAGTATAGTGGCGCGCACCATTATCGATGGCCCAACGGCGCATACCGTCGGCCACACTGTCGGCGATGTCAAGACTGATTGGCTCTTTGTGCTCGATGGCATGCATCAGAGCATTATAAGTTTCATTGGGAAGGTATTCGAACATCTTGCGCTTATCGAAAACCAATTCTCCATAATACTTGGTGGGACGCTCTGCCGGAGTCTCTACAGGCACAGCCTTGCGGTCGAACGCCTCCTCCACCATCTTGAAACGAAGGGATGTAGACATAAAGTAAGTATTGAAAGCGCAAAATTACACCATTTTTCCCAAATTTGCAACATCCGACACTACATGATTTACATGATTTCTAAATATAGGCGAGGCCGTCCGGTGGGGCGGCCTCGCTTGAGTTATTTGTCTTCTTGGGGTTCTACGGGGGTGGCTTCGACGTCGGTGATGTTGTCATCGTTGTCGTCGTCGGCGTCGATTGGCGGTGGGGTGACTTTTGGACTGTCGTCCTTTTTCTCGCCGAAGAGCTCTTCGACTCGCGAGGTCCATTTGCGGGGGCCGAAGATGTTCTCTACGTCCTCGGTGAAGATTACTTCACGAGTGATGAGGGTTTCGGCCAGTTTGTTGTGACCTTCGGTGTGTTCGGTGAGGATGTCCTTTGCGCGTTGGTATTGTTCGCTGATGATTCGGGATACTTCCTGGTCGATGACTGCTGCGCGCTCTGACCCGTAGGGTTTGGTGAAGGGGCTTTCCTGACCGGTGGAGTCGTAGTAGCTCAGGTTGGGGAGCTTATCGCTCATACCATAATATACGACCATCGCGTAGGCGAGTTTGGTGACACGTTCGAGGTCGTTTGCGGCGCCGGTGGAGATTCTGCCCATGAACAGCTCTTCGGCAGCACGTCCACCCAGAAGTGAGCATATTTGGTCGAGGATGACCTGAGAGGGCGTGATCTGGCGCTCTTCGGGCATATACCATGCTGCTCCGAGTGCCTTGCCGCGGGGTACGATGGTGACTTTGACCAGCGGGTTGCCGTATTCGAGGTGCCACGACACGGTGGCGTGACCGGCTTCGTGCACTGCGATGGAGCGTTTTTCTTCGTTGGTGATGATTTTGTTTCGGTTTTCGAGTCCTCCGATTATACGGTCCACTGCGGCGTTGAAGTCTTCTTTTTCAACAACTGTTTTGTTGTGACGTGCAGCAATGAGGGCTGCCTCGTTGCAGACGTTTGCAATTTCGGCGCCGGAGAAACCGGGTGTTTGGCGCGCGAGCATTTCCACGTCAAGGTCGTCGGCGGTTTTGATTTTGCGCAGGTGAACTTTGAATATCTCCACGCGATCGGGGAGGTCGGGGAGGTCCACATATATCTGACGGTCGAAACGCCCGGCACGGAGGAGTGCCTTGTCGAGCACGTCGGCGCGGTTTGTGGCCGCGAGGATGATGACGCCGCTGTTTCCACCGAAGCCGTCCATTTCGGTGAGCAGCTGGTTGAGGGTGTTTTCGCGTTCATCGTTTCCGCCCATAGCGCCGTTTCGCCCGCGGGCACGTCCTACGGCGTCGATTTCGTCGATAAATACTATACAGGGTGCTTTTTCTTTTGCCTGTCGGAAGAGGTCGCGCACTCGGGAAGCACCCACGCCCACGAACATTTCAACGAAGTCGGAGCCCGACATTGAGAAGAAAGGCACATCGGCCTCGCCGGCTACGGCCTTGGCCAGAAGGGTTTTACCCGTTCCGGGAGGGCCTACCAGGAGGGCTCCCTTGGGTATTTTACCACCCAAATCAGTGTATCGGCGGGGATTCTTGAGGAACTCTACGATTTCTTCGATTTCGGTCTTGGCTTCGCTGAGGCCGGCTACGTCCTTGAAGGTCACCTTCTGACTGTTGTTCTTATCGAAGAGCATAGCTTTGGACTTGCCCACGCTGAAGATACCGCCACCGCCGGGGCCACCGGCTCCACCGCCGTTGGACATTCGCCGCATCAGGAAAATCCAGAAGAAGATGAGCAGTGCGAATGGGAGCAGGTTGATAAGCCAACCGCTCCATGCGCTGGATTGTTCATATTCCACTTCCCCGGTGAAAGCGCCGATGCTTCTCCAGTAATCGATTTTGTTTGAAATCTGGTCGGAAGAACCTACGTTGGCCACCACACGGGCATCCATCGTAGCCTGTTTGTCCAAACCATTGGACCGGAATACCGCGCGGGCAAGTGAGTCGGTGAGGAAACCCTCCACCTTACGACCATCAGTAAATACGATGATTTTCTTGATTCCGTGGTCCTTTTCCACATAATTTTCAAACGTCGTGAATGGTATTTCTTTTGTGACGGAATTCGAGTCGAGCCAGAACACGCCAATCAGAAATACTATAATAATTCCGTACATCCACCAGAGGCTGAAGCGGAATGGTGTTTTGTTGTTAGGATTAGAAGCCGGGCTTTGTGCCATGTGAAGTGAAGTTTAGAGTTTGATCAATCGAGGTCGGGGATAGTGATGATTTTGGCGTCGCTCCAGAGGTCCTCCAGATTGTAGAGTGCTCGAGGCATGGGCAGGAATATGTGCACCCAGGTGTCGCCATAGTCCATAATGACCCATTCGCCGTTTTCCGCACCATGAATTCCGAAAGGTTTCACGCCGCCGTTGATTCGAACATACTCTTCCACAGCGTCGGAGATGGCCGCTGTTTGAGTGGACGATTTGCCTTCGGCGATGATAAAATAATTGGCCGAAGCACCTTCGATTTCGCTCATGTCAACCACTGTGATTCCGTGGCCTTTTCGCTCCTGAATACCCTCGATGATGAGTTCGCGGAGGTCTTTATCTTGTGTCATTGTGTTTGTTTCCATTCTTAATTCTTGCAAATATACGATTTTTTTGCCATAGTTCGGCAGTACTATGGTAAGTTTATAACAAATATCTTGCCAAAAGGTTAAATGTCAGTCGAACTTCACTGACTCGGCAGGGCTAATTGAGGCGGCCATACGCGATGGCAATACCAGAATCAGCCATGAAGCCACCGCTACACCTATATTTAAAAGTATCATATGAAGAGCATTGATGTGCACGGGCACGTAACTCAGGTAGTACATTGCCGGATCGAGCGGAATGATGTGATATTGCTGCTGAACGATGAGGGTGCCGAGCCCGATGATGTTTCCAATTATGAGGCCTATGCCCACCACACGCATTGCAAGGAGGATAAAGATGCGGCGCACTGCCCTGCTACGCATGCCCAGGGCTCGAAGCACGCCTATCATGCGCACACGCTCGAGGATGAGAATGAACAGGCATGAAACAAGCGTGAAGCCGGACACACACAGCATCAGCACGAATATAACCGTTACGTTGGTATCCAGTAGCGCGAGCCAATTGAAGTAGAGCGCTCCCGTGCGTTCCACAGTGTCCACCGTCAGGTAGCCGGGCAGGTGGCCGGAGGCATAGGCGTTGACCAACGCCGAGCGCAGCTTCAGGGCGTTGTCGGTAATATGGTCGGGAGATATCCCCCTGATATCCAAACGGCTGCATTGAGTGCTATCCATTCCCAGAACACCCTGCAAGCCGGGCAACGAGGCATATACCACCGTTTTATCGTAGTCCCCAAAATCGGATTCATAGATTCCCGCCACACGATGTCGACGAATTTTTACAGCATCGTCCACAAAGTAGCTCGAATACACTTTATCTCCGATGCCGAGGTCTAAAGCATTGGCTATGGTGCGCGATATTACGATGTCATTTCGAGTAGAATCGGCCGTCCAGTCCGGCCAAACGCCCTGGCGCAAATTGCCGCGCGCAAAGGATTGGTCGCCAAGCGGATCGATGCCCAGATACATGGCCCCCTCAAAGTCGGTGTCGGTCTTGAGCAGCCCGGGCGTACGCACGGATTTCTCAATCTGCGCTTCCGGAATTGCTGCCCTGATGAGATTGCGGAGCAAATCGTCATCCTGAACATAGGCCTCGGAGCCTTGAGTCACCCCGGGCACTGTCTCTATAAAAATTTCAGCATCGAATCCCATGAGCTTGTCACGGATTCCATCCTTGAAGCCTACCACCACCGCGAGCGTGAATTCCATCACGATTACGCACAGGGCCACACCGGCCACGGCGATGCCAATGCCGGCTCCGCTGCCCCGACGCTCGCCATGCAAGCTCAATCGTGCTGAGATCCATCTACTTACGTCCATCTCTATTATCTTAGTAAGTGTTCAAATTTAATTTACGCTATATACCAACTTATTTTTAAGCCAATTTCAGTGCTAAGCTACTGAACGACAAGCCAAAACCGGCAAAAAAGAAGTCGCAGAGAGTATAAAAGATGTTCTTTATCACTTACTATCGGTTTAATTTGAATACTTACTTAATGTGCAAAGTTAGCTCTTTTTTTTCATATTCGCTCAGAAATGATTAATTTTGCATTATATTTTGTCCCGGGCTGCGACAGCTATACCCCTAACTACACCAAATTAAGCACATCGCCCGGCAAACTGACTCTAAAATATGGCACAGAAACCAAGCACACCAAAAGGAACACGCGATTTCTCTCCTCTGGAGATGAGTCGCCGCAACTATATATTCGACACTATCAGAGAAGTTTTTGCACTGTTCGGCTTCCGGCAGATTGAAACGCCCGCCATGGAGAACCTGTCAACTCTGATGGGAAAATACGGCGAGGAAGGCGACAAATTGCTGTTCAAGATTTTGAACTCGGGAGATTTCCTCCATGGGGTAGACCCTGCTTTGCTGACGGGCGAAAACACCCCGCTGCTGGCCTCGAAACTGTGCGACCGAGGCCTCCGATACGACCTTACCGTACCGTTTGCCCGATTTGTGGTGCAGCACCGCGATGAATTGCAGATGCCCTTCAAGCGCTTCCAGATTCAGCCGGTGTGGCGCGCCGACCGCCCGCAGAAAGGTCGATACCGCGAGTTCTATCAGTGCGATGCCGATGTGGTTGGTTCCGACTCACTCTTCAATGAGGTTGAACTCCTCCAAATGATCGACGAGGTGTTCCGCCGACTGCGTATACGAGTGGCTATCAAGCTCAACAATAGAAAGATTTTGGCCGGTATTGCAGAATTGGTGGGCGCTCCCGACAAACTCATCGACATCACAGTCGCCATCGACAAAATCGATAAAATCGGACTCGAAAAGGTCAAGGAAGAGCTCATCGCCCGTGGTATAGAATCGGCTGCTGTTGAGGCTATTACTCCCATCCTCGCCATCAGCGGCTCTACCGACGAACGAATCGCCGCTCTTGAGGAAGTGCTCAAGGATTCGCCCACCGGAATGCTCGGTCTGGAGGAACTCAAATTTGTGGTCAACGCCACTCGCCAACTTGGCCTCGAGGCTGAACTCGACGTGGACGTGTCGCTTGCGCGAGGCCTCAACTACTACACCGGCACAATCATCGAGGTGAAGGCTCTCGATGTTGAAATCGGAAGTATTTCCGGCGGCGGTCGCTACGACAACCTCACGGGTGTGTTCGGCTTGAACGGCCTTTCCGGCGTGGGTATCTCCTTCGGCGCTGACCGTATCTACGACGTTCTCAACACCTTAGGCCTATATCCCGACGAAGTGGGCACATCAACCAAGGTGCTCTTCGCCAACTTCGGACAAGCCGAAGCAATGGCATCGCTCAAAATCATCAAGGATTTGCGCCAAGCAGGTATATCCGCCGAAATTTACCCCGAAGCCGCTAAGATGAAAAAGCAAATCAGCTACGCTAACGCGCTCAAAATTCCGTTCTTCGCTATGATAGGCGACTCCGAGCTCAAAGACGGCACCGTTTCGCTCAAGAACATGACCACCGGCGAGCAGACAATCGTAAAACCGGATGATATTAAGAATCTGATTTAGACTAAGTTTAATAGGGTTAAGCTGCTATCTTCCCGAACATCCTGAATTCAAACGACAACGTCAACAAATGGATAGATTTGATCAAACCAACAGCGAATTCCAACAAACCATGGCTACCTGCCGGCGAGTTTTTGTCGACAAGTTGGGCGACTATGGACCATCTTGGCGGATAATGCGCCCGGAGGCCATCACCGACCAGATTTTCATCAAGGCAAAGCGCATCCGCAAACTCCAGGTTACCGGCCAAAGTGCTGTTGGCGAGGGGATTCTCCCCGAATTTATAGCCATTGTAAACTACGGTATCATCGGAATCATCCAGTTGAGATGCGGATACGTGGACCGGAAGGACTGGACCAAGGAAGAGGCTATTGAGCACTACGACAAGGTCAACCGCGAGGCAACCGAACTGATGCAGCGCAAGAATTGCGACTACGACGAAGCATGGCGCGATATGCGCATCCTCTCGTACGTCGACTTTATCCTCACAAAGATTGAGCGCACAAAGGAAATCGAAGACCATCAGGGAGTTACCAAGGTGTCGGAAGGTATCGATGCAAACTATCTGGACATGATAAACTACGCTGTCTTTGGAATCATCAAACTCACCCGCAAATCGTGACCGCCTGCTCCGCTTAGCGGTTATCCTGTCACGAATCGTGGTGGGAGCCACCTTTGTGTTCTCCGGATGGGCCAAGGCCATCGATCTTTGGGGATTCATCTTCAAGGTGCGTGAGTACTTGGTGGTGTGGAATTGGAATGTTCCCTACGAAGCTATCGTCATTGGCTGTGCCACACTTGCCATCATGGAGTTCGCCACCGGGGTCTGTATAGCCACCGGGTGCTTGAGGCGCGTTTCGGTGTGGCTGGCGGCGGCTATGATGTTGTTCATGCTCCCCCTGACCGCCTACATAGCCATAGCCGATCCCGTGCAGGATTGCGGGTGCTTCGGCGACTTCCTGATAATTTCCAACACCGCCACGTTCTTGAAAAACATTGCTCTTACAGCATTGATAGTCTTCTTGGTAATCTATAACTCCCGCTACAAAGGCATATATCCACCGCCAATTCAGTGGCTTGTAATCGTGGCGACTTGCGCCTACCCCATGTACCTGTGCTGGGTAGGCTACAGAGTACAACCGCTGATGGATACCCGCCCCTTCAAGGTGGGCTCCTACTTATTTGAACCCGATGCCGCCGGAGGATTGGACTCCGAAGTATATATTTATGAAAAGGACGGACATCGGGTGGCTTTTAGCCTCTTTGACGTTCCCGATTCAACATGGACATTTGTCGAACCCGCAGAAGCCACTGTAGCCACTTCACACTCACTCACACTCTACGACGAAGATGGCTTCATCGACACCGAATTGATGGACGAAGCCGACACATCCGACCGTCTCTACATCGTCATCAATCACCCGGGTATGCAGTACCTGTCCTCGGCCCACTTCGCCAACGAGCTGGCCGACTTTGCCGAAGCTCACGACGTGACTCCAATCGGCCTCATCGCCACAGGTGCCGAACGCCTAAAACCCTGGCGCGAACTTATGCGACCACACTTCCCGCTCTATTCCGTGGAAGATACCTCACTCAAAGAACTCGTCCGCGGAAATGTGGCGGCTGTATACACACATCAGGGAAAAATTCTTTGGAAATCAACACTCTCGGCCATCGATGCCGATATAATTGCCAAACCCACATCGCAAAATCTGCTCGCCTCCATCGAGCCAATCGACAATGGCCGTCTGCTCTCAACAGCCACTCTCGTCCTGGCCGGAGCACTGATTTTGCTATACCTTCTCGGCCTTAGCCCCAAATTCTTGCGCATTTTTNTGCGCAAGAACGCCAAAATTTAGTAACTTTGCACCATCGTAACCAACGCAACGAATAATAATCTCTAAAACAAATAATAATGAGAAAGAATATTGTAGCCGGCAACTGGAAGATGAACACCACCGTTCCTGAAGGTGTTGCCCTGGCAAAAGAAGTGAACGAAGCCCTCAAGGGTTTCAAGGCCAACTGCGACGTAATCATCTGCGTTCCCTTCACACACCTGTGCCCCGTGGCCGGTGCTATCGATCAGCAGCTCCTCGGTCTGGGCGCTGAAAACTGCGCTGACCATGCTTCCGGTGCTTACACCGGCGAAGTGTCTGCTGCTATGGTGGCTTCTACCACTGCTACCTATGTAATCCTCGGTCACAGCGAACGTCGTCAGTACTACGGCGAAACTTCCGAAACACTCCGCGATAAAGTTGCTCTCGCTCTCGCAAACGGCCTGAAGCCTATCTTCTGCATCGGCGAAGTTCTCGAAGAACGCGAAAACGGAACATACAACGAAGTTGTTCGCAAGCAGATTGAAGAAGGCCTCTTCAACCTCTCCGCTGAAGAATTCGGCAAAATCATCCTCGCNTACGAACCCGTTTGGGCTATCGGCACCGGCAAGACCGCTACTGCCGACCAGGCTGAAGANATGCACGCTTTCATCCGTGGTGTCATCGCCGAAAAGTATGGCAAGGAAGTTGCCGACAACACTTCAATCCTCTATGGTGGCAGCTGCAAGCCCTCAAACGCTGCCGAACTCTTCGCCAAACCCGACGTTGACGGTGGCCTCATCGGTGGTGCTTCGCTCAAGTGCGCCGACTTCATGGGCATCGTTAAAGCATTCTAAGAGTAAACACACTCTAAGATTATGCTACCGGGACGTTTGGCCCTGATTTTTATCCTATTGATGTCCGTTCTCCCGGGTCTACAGGCCCTGGAGACGGACTCTATTAATTCCATCGTAGACCAAATCAACGGCTCCGGAGTGATTNGAGTCAACCAACCGGAAAAGCTGGCTAAGGAGATGCGTCGCGTTGAAGGCGCCACATACACCACCGTGGAACCCGAAACGGAGGACGCCTCCGGAATTCGTGCCGGCTACCGGGTGCAGGTCTTCGATGACAACAACCCGCGAACGGCTCACAACCAGGCCGAACACGTTCGTCGTGAAGTCACCACTCACTTCCCTCACTACCACGCCTACATCTCTTTTAACTCCCCTTACTGGCGGGTGAAGGCGGGTGATTTCCGTTCTCGTGCCGAGGCCGAACAGGCTATGGCTGAAATCAAAGCTGCCATACCTCGCCTTACACCATACCTCCGAATCGTTCGCGATAAAATAAATATCCAATGACCGAAGAAGAACGTATTGACAGCATTGCCGCACATATCAAAGCCGTGATGGAACTTTTGGGTGAGGACGTGAGCCGCGAAGGACTGGTCAAAACCCCTGTGCGGGCAGCCAAGGCGCTGAGCTTCCTTACTTCCGGCTACTCGCAAACCGGCGAGGAAATCGTGGGCGACGCTTTGTTCGAACACGAAGGCTCCAACATGATTGTGGTGAAGGACATCGAGTTCTATTCAATGTGTGAGCACCACATCCTGCCTTTCTTCGGTAAGGTTTCCATCGGCTATATTCCAAACGGAAAAATCGTCGGTATCAGCAAACTGGCGCGTCTGGTAAATGTATATGCCCGGCGTCTGCAAGTGCAGGAACGCTTCACCGCTCAAATATGCCGTAAAGTTATGGAAATTCTCGGGGCCAAGGGTGCAATCGTGGTTTGCTCCGGAGAGCACCTGTGCATGAAAATGAGAGGGGTGGAAAAACAACATTCCGCCACAACAACCTTGCACTACGAAGGCGATTTCAACGACCCGGTGCTCCGTGCCGAATTCCTCAACTCAATCTGAACCTGTATCCTCGAATTATCCACAACGCTTGCCTGATGGCGAGTGTTGTTTTTTTATTCGGTTAAATTTGAATACTTACTTGTGCACGAGCTTTTATATTTTTTTAATAGCCCGGCCTTGGGAAATTTTTCCTTCGGAACGTTATAGCCTATGCATGGCGGAAGTTCAACCGTGTGCAGATTCTCATAAATAGTTGAAACGTGGAGCGACTACGCCTCGGGCGCGGTCGCTTTTCGTGTTTGAACCTACATGCCAATGCGCTTGTTTAAAATATAGTAACACTAAGAGTGTGTTTTCAATACACATCTTCTTTTACTAATTTGGTTGAAAAGTAAATTATTAACTATTAACTTTTAATTAATAATCGCCCATGTTCCAGGATATTTTACTGCTTATAGGAGGATTGATTCTTCTTGTTGCCGGGGGTAACTATCTTACCGACGGCGCTGTGTCGGTAGCCAAGCGCTTCAATGTTTCGAGTTTGATGATTGGCCTCACGGTGGTGGCCTTAGGCAGTTCGATGCCGGATATCGCCGTGTGCGTTGAATCGGCCCTGGAGCATAAAACCGCCATTGCTGTCGGAGGTGTCGTAGGTGCCAACATCTTCGACTTCCTGCTTGTGGTAGGCGTGATGGCAGTGCTTCGCCCTTGGAAAATAAGCGACATGATGAGAACTCAGGATTTGCCGCTCCTCTTCCTCTCGATGACATCACTCTGGATAGTGGCCGACACTGTTATTTTCGACGGCACAGCTACCAATACCATCAATCGGTCTGCCGGTTTGATGCTGCTTTCGATTTTCATTATATACATGTGGCTCACAGTGAAGAGCTCCAAAACGCAGGTAATCACCCCCGCTTCCACTCAGGAACATAGTGTAGCAACTGCCGGAGCGGCCACTGCCGAAGCATCCGGAACGAAGGCCAAAGGCAAGCAATGGCTGGCTTGGCTGATGATCGTTGGCGGATTGGTCGCACTGGTTATCGGTGGCGACTGGGTTGTTGACGGCGCAAGCGCAATCGCCCGTAAAGCCGGTATGTCTGAAGGCATGGTCGCCTTGACAATTGTGGCCATCGGCAACTCACTCCCCGACCTCGTAACCTCGCTCACCGCCACCCTCAAAGGGCAGCCGGGACTCGCCTTCGGCAACATCGTGGGCGCTTGCATAATCAACGCGTTGCTGGCCATAGGCATAAGTTCGGCAATAACTCCATTAGGAGCCGGTACAGTTGGATTCTTCGACTTCATGACCCTTGTTGGTGCAGCACTCTTACTCTGGGCGATTCCCGCACTGAACAAATCTCACCGCTTCAATCGACTCCCCGGCATCTTCCTAATTGCCTGCTACATAGCATACATGGCCCTGATTATAGTCCGCGGCTAAGAAAAAAAATGTAAGGACGCCCCCACGAAAACCGGCAAAAAATGTACGGACGCACGTCCCGAGCGTCCTTTTGACCCTCCAACGCAACCACCTGAAAACCAGCAAAATATGTACGGACGCACGTTCTGTGCGTCCTTTTGACCCTCCAACGCAAACACCTGAAAACCAGCAAAATATGTACGGACGCACGTTCGGTGCGTCCTTTTGACCCTCCAACGCAACCACCTGAAAACCAGCAAAATATGTACGGACGCACGTTCGGTGCGTCCTTTTGACCCGCCAACGTACGAAACCGTGAGAAAAGTCAAAGTGCGCAAATCATACAATAATTCCCAAAANCCCCACCGTAACTTTGCCCNCACAAACCCCAACGNCGCNCAAGCGGCACTTTGTCTTCGGCCCCGAGCTTCAGCTCGGACTAACTATGAAACTCGCACGCATCCAAACCACCACCAAGCAGCGCTATCGCTATGTCCCCGA
>JAAVGX010000015.1 GCA_014800065.1 Bacteroidales bacterium
ACCCAATAAGGCACCTCCCGATTGCATTATGCATATTCTACGACTTTATTCCTGGCGGAGTTGCTCCCCAGCAGAGCTCCGTTACGCTTAAGCCGTAGTGCAAAGTTAACAAATGATGAGTCTCATAGCAAATTTGGTCGTAAAAATCAGCCTGCAAAATGACCTATAGCGGCATTTACTCTGACTCAAAACGGCTTCAATTGCTTTGAAGTGCTATAAGAAACAGTAATATAGTTGGTTACAACGACTTTAGCCTGCAAATTGACCTATATGCCCATTTTTTTGGCTGTTTTTTTTGGCGATTACATTTCCGGGGGTGTAAAAGAACGGTACGCGTCGTCGCGACGGGTACCGTTCCAGGGGGAGATAAGTGATTCCTCCCGAATGGAGGAATCGGGGGATGGATTATTCTTCGTTTAGAATTTCGAGCATCTTTATAGCCGATACGGGGATACGAGTACCGGGGCCAAAGATTGCTGCAACGCCGGCCTTGTAGAGGAAGTCGTAGTCCTGAGCGGGGATTACACCGCCTGCAGTTACGAGGATGTCCTCACGACCGAGTTTCTTGAGTTCTTCGATTACCTGAGGTATGAGAGTCTTGTGTCCAGCAGCAAGAGAAGAAACGCCGAGGATGTGAACGTCGTTTTCGACAGCCTGACGAGCGGCTTCTGCGGGAGTCTGGAAGAGGGGACCCATGTCGACGTCGAAGCCGCAGTCGGCATAACCGGTAGCTACCACTTTAGCTCCGCGGTCGTGACCGTCCTGGCCCATCTTTGCAATCATGATACGGGGTTGACGACCTTCGCGTTTAGCGAAATCTTCGCACATCTGCTGTGCTTTGATGAAGTCGGGGTCTTGCTTAGTTTCGTTTGAGTACACGCCGGATATAGTTCTGATTACAGCTTTATAACGGCCTACAACTTCTTCGCAGGCATCGGAAATTTCGCCGAGAGTTGCACGTAGTCCGGCAGCCTTTACCGCGAGGTCGAGGAGGTTGCCTTCGCCAGTGCGAACGCAGTTGGTGATAGCTTCGAGAGCTTCTTTGACCTTAGCTTCGTCGCGGTGAGCTTTTACGTCGTTGAGGCGTTCGATCTGTTCGCGGCGCACTTCGGTGTTGTCGATTTCGAGGATATCGATGGGGTCTTCATGGTCAAGACGGTATTTGTTGATACCGACGATTGTCTGACGACCGGAGTCGATACGAGCCTGAGTACGGGCGGAAGCTTCTTCGATACGGAGCTTGGGCAGACCGGTTTCGATAGCTTTTGCCATACCTCCGAGCTTTTCGATTTCCTGGATGTGTTCCCAAGCGCGGTGAGCGATTTCGTTTGTGAGAGCTTCCACGTAGTATGAACCACCCCAGGGGTCGATAGCACGAGTAACCTGAGTTTCTTCCTGAATGTAGATCTGAGTATTACGAGCGATACGAGCTGAGAAGTCGGTCGGCAGTGCGATAGCTTCGTCGAGTGCGTTGGTGTGGAGTGACTGGGTGTGACCCAGGGCTGCGCCCATAGCTTCGATACAGGTACGGCCAACGTTGTTGAAGGGGTCCTGTTCGGTGAGAGACCAACCGGAAGTCTGGGAGTGAGTACGCAGGGCGAGTGATTTGGGGTTCTTGGGGTTGAACTGTTTTACAATCTTAGCCCAGAGCATACGAGCTGCGCGCATCTTAGCCACTTCCATGAAGTAGTTCATGCCGATAGCCCAGAAGAATGAGAGACGAGGAGCGAATGAGTCGATATCCATGCCTGCATTAACACCTGCGCGGAGATATTCGAGACCGTCGGCGAGAGTGTATGCGAGCTCGATGTCGCAGGTAGCGCCTGCTTCCTGCATGTGGTATCCCGAGATAGAGATAGAGTTGAACTTGGGCATGTTCTTTGAGGTGTACTCAAAGATGTCGGCGATGATTCTCATAGAGAATTCGGGCGGGTAGATGTATGTGTTACGCACCATGAATTCCTTGAGGATGTCGTTCTGGATTGTACCGGCCATTTCTTCGAGTTTAGCACCCTGTTCGAGACCTGCATTGATGTAGAATGCGAGTACGGGGAGTACGGCGCCGTTCATGGTCATAGAAACGGACATCTTGTTCAGGGGAATACCGTCGAAGAGGACCTTCATGTCGTCGAGCGAGCAGATGGAAACACCGGCTTTACCCACGTCGCCTACAACGCGTTCGTGGTCGGCATCATAACCGCGGTGTGTAGCGAGGTCGAAGGCAACCGACAGACCTTTCTGGCCGGAAGCGAGGTTTCGACGATAGAAAGCGTTTGATTCCGCAGCGGTGGAGAATCCGGCGTACTGACGGATAGTCCAGGGGCGGAGGGGATACATTGCGCTGTACGGGCCACGCAGGAAGGGGGGAATACCAGACATGTAGTTGAGGTGTTCGAGTCCTTCGAGGTCGTCCTTGGTGTATACGGGTTTAACGGGGATGAGTTCGGGAGTAGTCCAGTCTTCGACTGCTTCCATAACGGGAGCGGGGGCCATAGTCCCTGCCGTTATATCGATATTTTTAAAATCGGGTTTCATGTTGGGACTTTCCTTTATTTGTTGAGAAGACGGTTGTTGAAATCGCGGAGAGTGTCGAGAACGTTGCAACGAACGTGTACGAAGTCGTTAATACCTTCGGCCTTGAGTTCGTCCATGCAAGCGGGAGCACCTGCTACAACGAATTCGGCGCGACCATCGAGGTATTTGAAAGCCTTGGGAGCGAGTTCGGCGTATTCATCGTCGGAAGAGCAGAGAACGATAACGTCGGCACCCTTTTCGAGAGCAGCGTCCACGCCCTGTTCCACGGTATCGAAACCGAGGTTGTCGATGATTTCGTAACCTGCGCAACCGAAGAAGTTAGTGCTGAACTGAGCACGGGCCAGACGCATAGCGAGGTTGCCGATTGTGAGCATGAAAACTTTGGGGCGCTTAGCAGCTGCTTCGGTAGCGAGTCGGAGCGCTTCGAAATCGGTAGCAGCGCGCTTCATCAACAGAGCGTTGGGGCCCTTTTCGCAGCCACAACCGCAGCAGGCACCCTTTTCAATCTTGTCGGCAGCCTTTTCGTTGATGTTGGGGTACTGGTTTGTACCCAGGAGAATTTCTTTGCGACGAGCAACGTCGGTGTGGCGTTTTTCGCAGGAAGCGTTCACGGCTTTCTGGACTTCGCCCTTGCCAACAGCTTCGAAGAAGCCATCCTTTTCGTCGGTAACGGCGAGGAACAATTTCCACGCTTCAGCAGCGATTGAAACGGTGAGTGTTTCCACGTAGTAAGAACCGCCTGCGGGGTCCACCACCTTGTCCATGTGAGCTTCTTCCTTGAGGAGGAATTGCTGGTTACGAGCGATACGTTCGCTGAAAGCATCGGGAGTGCGGTAGCAATCGTCGAAGGGGACGCTTACGATAGAGTCAACACCTGCCACACAAGCAGAGAAAGCTTCGGTCTGGCTGCGGAGTAGGTTCACGTGAGCGTCGTAGATGGTCTGGTTGAACTTGGAAGTTGTAGCGTTGACCATCATCTTGCAAGCATCTTCATTGGCGCCGTAGCTCTTTACGATGTCAGCCCAGAGCATACGAGCAGCGCGGAATTTGGCAATTTCCATGAAGAAGTTAGAGCTGATGCCCATGTTGAACTTGATACGATCGGCTACTTCGTCGGCGCTACGACCTGCATCGGTGAGGGCAGTCATCCAAGCAGCGCCCCAAGCCAGGGCATATCCCAATTCCTGATAAATGAAAGCGCCACCGTCGGAAAGCATATCGCTTTCAACAACGAGGCAGCGGAGACCTTTAACGGGAGCAACGATGTCGAGCATCTGCAGAGCGCCCTCGGTAATGGCTTTCACGTCCACACCTTCAAGGCCTTTCTTGAGCTGCTTGCGCAGGGGGTTGTAAACGATGGAGCCGTGGAAAGAATCTTCAGCGCCGGCAGCCTTGATGCAGTCTACCAGAGCCTGAGCCACTTCCATCACCTTGCACTGGCAGCAGTTGATGTTGATTTCTACATTTTTGAGGTCGATGCCGACGAGCACAACGGCTACCTCGGCAGCGTCGGCCACATTGAATCCCAGAGAGGTGACGCCCTTAGTGAGCACATCGAGAGCGGTCTTGTTTGCCTCCACGGCAGAATCGGCAACGATGTTCTGACGAGTAAGCCAGTCATTGTTGGTACGAGTGCCTCGAACATAGGGGAATTGGCCGGGTAATGATTCGGTTGTTTTAAGATCCTTGATGTCTTCTGCGCGATAAACGGGCTGAACGTCAAAGCCTTCGTTAGTACGCCAAACCAGTTTCTTATTGAAGTCAGCCCCTTTGAGGTCTGCCTCCACCTTAGCGCGCCATTCTTCATAGCTCGTTTCAGGGAACTGGTCAAACAATTTCTCTTTGTTATTTGCCATAATATAATAATGTGTATTCTTTCTTTCAAATTCGGATTTAAGGCCGAGCGTACGACGTGTCAGTACGCAATTCGGAGGCAAAAGTAATAATAAAATCCCAAAATGCAAAGAGATAGAGGCTAAAATAAATTTAATTTTGAAGGAGGATAATGGATAATTTGGAAAGAGAGGTAATATTGGTTACTTTTGCAATAAAAAGCACGCCGATGAAACCAGAAAAATGGAAAACTCTGAAAAGCGACTACCTTATCCGGCGCCCGTGGCTCACCGCCCGCCGCGACACTGTGGAACTGCCTGACGGGCGAATCAATCCCGAATTTTATATTCTCGAGTACCCTTCGTGGGTAAATGTAACCGCCATCACCAAAGACGGTCAATTTGTGATGATAGACCAGTACCGGCACGGGCTGGACGATGTATTCACGGAGCTTCCTGCCGGAGTGGTCGACCCCGGGGAGGAACCGTTGGATGCGGCCAAGCGCGAACTGCTTGAGGAGGCAGGTTATGGAGGCGGGCACTGGCAACTACTGACGGTCATATCCCAAAACCCGTCAACCACCACCAACCTCACTTACTGCTATCTGGCAAAAGGAGTGGAACGTGTTTGTGACCAAAAACTCGATCCGCTGGAAGATATATCCGTCAGGCTTATGACACGCCGGGAGGTGCTTGATATGCTTATGTCCGACACCATGAAGCAGGCCTTGATGGCGGCGCCTCTGTGGAAGCTGTTCTACCTTGACTCCATCTGAGACCTTGTGCAGATTTTTTAACGCGGTAAATTTCCGAAAACGGCTAATTTTGATTAATTTTGTAGTCGATAAACCGCAAGCGCTATGACCAGTAAATGGAACTATCCCCGCCTCACAACCGAAGAGCAGAAGCTCGGCGCCGAATTGGCACGCCGCTTTGCGAACTGCCCCCCTGTGAGCGACCTGCTGGTTCAGCGCGGTATCACTACAATCGAGGCGGCAGAAAAATTCTTCCATCCCTCATTGCGCGACCTTCATGACCCGTTTTTGATGCCGGATATGGACAAAGCGGTAGAGCGCCTCAACCGCGCCATGGGCAGCAAGGAGAAGATTATGGTTTACGGCGACTACGATGTAGACGGCACCACAGCCGTGGCGCTTGTGTACCGGTACCTTCAGAACTTCTACTCTGAGCTGGATTTCTACATACCCACCCGCTATGAGGAAGGTTACGGGATATCGCGCAAGTGTATCGACGACATCGCCGAGCAGGGGGTGAGCCTGGTTATCATTCTGGATTGTGGTATCAAGGCAATCGAAGAAATAAAGTATGCCGCAGAACGAGGTATTGACTTCATCATCTGCGACCATCATGTACCCGATGAAGAACTGCCCCCCGCCGCAGCCATCCTCAACCCCAAGCTGGAAGGCTCCACCTACCCGTGCCCTCACCTGAGCGGTTGTGGAGTCGGGTATAAATTCATGCAGGCGTTCTCCATCAGTAACGGTATTGCCACGGCCGAACTCGAATCCATGCTCGATTTGGTGGCCGTCAGCATCGCTGCCGACATTGTGCCGATGATTGATGAGAACCGCGTACTGGCCCACATGGGGCTCAAGCGCCTCAATACCAACCCCAACCTGGGACTCCGTGCAATTATCCGTACTTGCGGGCTGGGAGGCAAGGAGATTTCCATCAACGATGTGGTGTTCAAAATCGGGCCCCGTATCAATGCGTCGGGCCGAATGCAGAGCGGCCGTGAAGCGGTTGAACTGCTTGTGGCCCGTGACCCGAAGGAGGCCAATCGGAGAAGCCTTGAAATAGACCAGTATAACAAGGACCGCAAGGAGCTCGACAAGCGAATCACCGAGGAGGCCAACGCCATTCTTGAAGCACGAGGGGAAGTGCATTCACCCAAGCGCTCCATCGTTATCTACAACAAGGACTGGCATAAGGGTATAATCGGCATCGTAGCGTCGCGCCTTACCGAGCTTTACTACAAGCCATCGGTAGTTCTCACGCTGTCCAACGGCCTTGCCACCGGGTCATCGCGCTCTGTTCAGGGCTTCGACATTTACAGCGCTGTGGAATCCACACGCGACCTTCTTGAAAACTTCGGTGGCCATACCTATGCCGTGGGGTTATCCTTACGGGAGGAAAATATACCTGAATTCACGCGCCGATTCGAGCAGTATGTTGCGTCGAACATTCTACCGGAGCAGATGACGCCTCAAATCGACATTGATGCGTTCCTGACATTCTCCGAAATCACGCCCGAATTTGTGTCGACCTTGCGCCTGTTCAACCCCTTCGGCCCCGGGAACCGCAAACCTACCTTCTGCACCCGCCGCGTGAAGGATTTCGGTACCTCCAAACTGGTGGGCCGGAATCTGGAACATATAAAGCTGGAATTGGTGGACGATACCTCCGGGCGTGTGATCAACGGAATAGCCTTCAATATGGCCTCTTACTTCGAACACATCCACTCCGGCAAGCCCTTCAACATCTGCTACACCATTGAGGAAAACACTCACCACAACGCGACCTCCAGCCTGCAGCTGCTTGTGAAGCAGATTCGAGCCACTGTGGACTGATAACAAGCACCCCCAGGAAGATGTCAGATCCCTACGGTCATTATGATTTCTCCGCCGACGGCAACCGCGATTTCGAGGATGACGAGCCTCTCTTCGATGTCGACCCGGAGTTCGTGCTCCGCAAATACTGGGGTCATGACTCCTTCCGTCCCCTTCAACGAGAAATCATAGAAAGTATTCTGAAAGGGAACGACACCATTGCGCTGATGCCCACGGGGGGCGGCAAATCCATCACCTTCCAGGTTCCGGCCCTGATGCTGGATGGTCTCACGGTTGTTATTTCACCTCTGATATCGCTGATGGTCGACCAGGTAGCGAACCTCAAGCGTCACGGCATCCGTGCTTCAGCAATCTATATGGGTATGACCAAAGGTGAGGCCGACTATGCTTTCGAGCGCGTGCGTCAGGGCAAGACAAAGCTGCTGTACATCGCTCCAGAACGCCTTGGCTCCGAGCGATTTATCAGTCAGATGCGCATGTGGAACGTAAGCATGATAGTGGTGGATGAGGCTCACTGTATCTCCCAGTGGGGCTATGATTTCCGACCGGCCTATCTTCGAATCGCGGCAGTGCGCGAGCTCTTCCCCGATGTGCCAGTAATGGCCCTGACGGCAAGCGCTACGCCAGAGGTGGTGCGCGACATCGCGGGCAAGCTCGAAATGAGGCGTCCTAAAATCTTCTCCAAGTCGTTCGAGCGTCCGAACATCTCATTTTTGGTGCGCCACTGCGAGAATAAGTACGAAAAAGCCGTGCAGATACTCTCCCGCACCACCGGTAGCGCCATCGTGTATGTGAGGTCGCGTCGCAAAACCCGTGAGCTTACCGAGTATTTCAATAGTATCGGGATACGCGCTTCGGCCTACCATGCTGCGATGAGTGCTGAAGAAAAAGCCGATTCACAAAAAGCTTGGAACGAGGGTGATGTGCGGGTAATAGTTGCCACCACAGCCTTTGGTATGGGCATCGACAAGCCGGATGTTCGGTTGGTGCTCCACTTCGACATGCCCTCCACGCTTGAGGAATACTATCAGGAGGCGGGTCGAGCCGGGCGCGATGGAGAGCCCTCGATTGCCGTGCTCCTCACCACTGCTTACGACAAGGGAGTCTTCGGGCGAAGATTGGCCGATGCGTTCCCTCCGTTGGACTTTGTGCGCCACACCTACGATGAAATCTGCCGCTATCTCAACGTGGCAATGGGCGAGGGCTTCCGCCTTCTGTGCGAATTCGACCCGGAGGATATGTGCCGCAAATACCGCATGGAGCCCAAGATGGTTCTGAGTTCCATCAATATTCTCCAGCGGGCTCAGTATCTGGAATTTACATCAGATGTAGCCACTCAGGCCAGAGTGAAGATAGTTCTTCAGCGGCACGAGTTGTACGATCTGCGGCTTACGCTTGAGGAGGAGACGTTGATGGATGCTCTGTTGCGAAATTATCCGGGTTTATTTACCGAAGAAGTATTCATTGCGGAGAGTCGTCTGGCCTATCTGACCAATATTCCGCAACAAAGAATCTATGAATTGCTTGTGGATTTCCGTCGGCGCCATATCCTCACGTTTATCCCGCGCCGTGACACCCCCTATATCTATTTTCTGACCAACCGACATCCGGGCGAGCGTCTCCTCATCGAGCCAGAGGTGTACGAAAAGCGGAAGGAAAATATGCGGCAACGGCTTGAGGCCATGAAGGATTTTGCCTTCAACGATGCCGAGTGCCGAGTGCAGCGGATGCTTGCGTACTTCGGTCAGGAGTCGGGTCCGTGCGGCAAGTGCGATGTTTGCCGGGCTCATCACGCAGTCAGGCCCTTCGCTGCCGAAGAGGTTCGCACAAAGGTTGAGCAATGGCTGGTCCAATTTGAGCAAGTGGACCTGCGCCGTCTCGTTGAAGCATATCCTTTCCACCCCAACGAAATCCGTGAGTTCATCAACGAACTTTCCGAAGATCGTCGCTACAACATTGAGGGTGTATTTTTAACAAGTAAAGATAAAATACAGCAATGAAATCTGCCATCGGAACTATTGCCCTGCTCATTATCAGCAACATCTTTATGACTTTTGCATGGTATGGTCATCTTAAACTCCAATCTACGGGAATTTCGAAGAATTGGCCTCTCTATGTGGTCATATTGGTTTCGTGGGGTATAGCCCTGCTGGAATATTCCTTTATGATTCCGGCTAACCGCATCGGTTTTAGAGAGAACGGAGGACCTTTCAGTCTGTTTCAACTCAAGATTATACAGGAAGTAATTACCTTGACAGTGTTCACAATCGTGGCAATCTTTTTCTTTCAAGGCGAAAAACTTCATTGGAATCATATTGCCGCGTTTCTCTGCCTGATGGCGGCGGTAGCTTTCACCTTTCTACCAAGTAATCAATGAATTAAATCATAAGATTCAACTTTTAAAATACATTTCCATGAAAAAGATTTTTGGAGCGCTCGGGCTCATCGGCGCCATGATTCTCACAGCCTGTGGCGGTCATGGCAAGCCAGCCAAAGAAATGGCATCCGAGGGCGATTCGACCTTGACCAATGTCAAGCATCCTGATTGGAGCCGCAATGCGGTAATCTACGAGGTCAACCTCCGTCAGTACACCGATTCGGGGACAGTGACTTCCTTCGCCCGTGAAATTTCTCGTCTGAAGGACCTCGGCGTGGATATTCTGTGGATGATGCCCATCCATCCTATCAGCGAAAAAGGCCGCAAAGGTCCTCTTGGCAGCTATTATGCTGTGGCCGATTACAAGGCCTTCAATCCCGAGTTCGGTACACTGGAGCAGTTCAAAGATATGGTGAAAGTAGCTCACGAGCACGGCATGAAGGTTATTCTTGATTGGGTTCCCAACCACTCGGGTCGCGACAATGTGTGGGTTGAGCAACACCCTGACTGGTACCGCACCGACTCGCTCGGCAATATGGTGGGTCTTTACGACTGGACGGATGTGTACTGCTTCAACTACGACAATCCGGACCTGCGCAAGGGTATGATTGATGCGATGAAATTCTGGCTTACCGAAGCAGATGTGGACGGTTTCCGCTGCGATGTTGCCGGAGAAGTGCCGACTGACTTCTGGGACGAGGCTCGTCCGCAACTTGAGCAGGTAAAGGCAGACGTGTTCATGCTGGCTGAAGCAAGCAAACCCGAACTGCAGAAGAACGCCTTCGATATGGGCTATAACTGGCCGATGAAAGACCTCTTCAGCGCTATCTCCGCCACTTCCGGACAGTACACCTTCAAGGACGCGCAGGGCAATGTGCATACTTTCCCCGAAAAACATGCTTCGGACATCCGAGTGCTCCTCGATGAGCAGGCCGTGGAATATCCCACCGATACTTATATGATGAATATGGTTACCAATCACGACCTGAACTCGTGGGAAGGGACTGAATTTGACCGTCTTGGCAACCTGACGGGTGCGTTCGCGGTGCTGTCGTACACTCTCCCGGGCATGCCGCTGATCTACACCGGTCAGGAAACGGGTATGGATCGAGCATTCGAATTCTTCGTAAAAGATCAGGCTCCCACTTGGGAACCTCGCAACGAGTACTTCACTTTCTATCAGCACCTTAACGCGCTGAAGCACAATCAGGCGGCCTTGGCAGCCGGATCCGAGGGCGGCCCGATGGTATACTACCCTACTGAAAGCAATGATGTGCTGGTGTTCTCACGTCAAAAAGGCGATTCTATGGTTGTAGTGATGGTCAATCTCGGTAGCGAAGCAAAAGCAATCAATTTCACCGGTGATGTACCTTCTGTGGAGGGTATGACTGACTACATCACTTCAGAAGCAGCCACTATCCCCTCGGAACTTATTCCGGGCGGGTACCGCATCTTTGTGAAATAACAGGTCTCACACATTTATAATATATAATAGCAAAAACCGCCTCGGAGTCCGGGGCGGTTTTCGTTTGCGATTGGGAGATTATTTTGCTTCCCAGCCGAGGGCTGATGCGCCGAGGACGGCAGCGTCGGCTTCCTTGAGTTCGCTCAGGAGCACTTTGGGTTTGCCCTTGAACATGGAGAGCATATTGCGATCCATTGCTTCTTTGAGGGGTTTCATGATGAGGTCGCCGGCTTTGGCAAGTCCACCGAAGAGCACGAATGCTTCGGGGCTTGAGAATACTGTCATGTCGGCCATGGCTTCGCCAAGTATTGTGCCGGTGTATTCAAATATTTCCTTAGCAATCTTGTCGCCGTTCATAGCGGCGTCGTATACGTCCTTGGATGTGATCTGGTCCACAGGGATGTTGCGCAGCAACGAGGGCTCGGTGCGGATTTCGAGGAATTCACGGGCAGAGCGAGCTACGCCGGTGGCGGAGCAGTAGGTTTCAAGACATCCGGTACGACCGCATCCGCACAGGCGACCATTATTGCGCTTTACAATAACGTGACCGAGCTCGCCGGCGAGGCCATCGTGGCCGTAGACGAGGTTACCATTGATTACGATACCCGAACCTACACCAGTGCCGAGGGTTATCATGATGAAGTCCTTCAGACCACGAGCTGCGCCGTAGGTCATTTCGCCCATCGCGGCAGCGTTGGCATCGTTGGTAACGGCAACGGGGATACCGAATTTTTGGCGTACCATTTCAGCCAGAGGTATGGGGCTTGGCCAGGGGAGGTTGACTGCGTCGTCGATCAGTCCGGTATAATAGTTTGCATTGGGAGCGCCGATGCCGATTCCGTGGATTTTATCCTCGGCGTCATTAGCACGGATAAGGCGCATGGCCTCGGTGTGCAGTTCGTCGAGATAGTCCTCGAACTTGGCGTGCTTTTGTGTTTTGATTGAAGATGAGGCGATTACGGTGCCGCGTGCATCCACAATTCCGAACACGGTGTTGGTGCCACCGATGTCAATTCCCATTACATATGGTTTCATATTCGATTTTGAGTTTTATGAGGTAATTAAATAAGTATTTAGGTGAAACGCTCCCGGGCTGTTTTTGGATGCCGGAACGTAAATCAGAATTATCTATGTTTTACGCCTATGGCCGGTTATTTCTTTTTCTTGAGCGTGATGTAGATGCAACCGTTGGGGAATTCGGCGCTCTTTTTCACTTCAGAGAATGATTCGATGTCGGCCAGATTGATGGTTTTTGGGTCGCCATAGAATCGAACGCCATCGACAAAGTAGGCCGGCTGACCGTCGTCGGTGGAGGTGGGGTTGGCCAGTGGCACTTCCACTTCGCTCTCGTATTCCTGCTCGGGGAGGTTTTGTTTGCGGCGTTTTCGCTCGTCAATTTTACGGTCAAGCCAGGTGGCAAAGGTTTCGTCCTTCTTTATGGTTTTGGTCAGATGCGCGGTGAATGCAATGGGTATGCTCATTGGCACTGCCACGGCTTTGCCGTCGTGCAGTCCGGGCTCCCATGCGGGCATAGCGGAAACGAGGCGCAGGGCTTCGGCGTTGGTTTCATCCGTGAATTTCTTTGTAATTCTCAGGTTATCGAGGGAGCCATCGGGCTCTACGGTGAACGACACCACTACCAGACCGCGCTTTTTGGAGTTTTTCAGTGCGGGCGGGTAACGGAGGTTGGCATCAATCCAACTGAACATTGCGGAGTCGCCGCCGGGAAATGAGGGTTCGCGATCAAGTTTTACGATCACAATGTCATCGTCGGTCTTATCTTTCTTTTTCTTTGCATAGGTTTCGGTAGGGATAACCGCCATGCCCAAAAGGGCGATGAGTGCACAGGCAAGCGCACGCGATGTATTGATGAAAGTATTTCTTGTTTTCATTGGTATAAATTATAAGCAGCCCATCATTGCTGATAGAGTGCAAATTTAACGATATAAATTGAATCGCGCAAACTTCCAAATCACTTTTTCTTCAATGTGAGGTTCGAGAGCCGAAAATTTGGGGAGTATGTGGGATGGATAGTCTGCCATATTGTCAGTCGCACAAAAGGAGAAATGGTCAAAAACCTTTTTGGCACGAGGTTTGTTTATAATGTAGCAAAACAAAAAAAGTAATTTACATAACGCATAAAATAATATTCAAGAATTATGGGAAAAATCATTGGCATTGACTTAGGAACTACTAATTCCTGTGTCGCAGTACTTGAAGGCAACAATCCGGTTGTCATCCCTAACAGCGAAGGTCGCAACACTACCCCTTCAGTAGTAGCATTTGTAGACGGAGGCGAACGTAAGGTCGGTGACCCCGCCAAACGTCAGGCAATCACCAACCCTAAACGTACCATCTATTCAATCAAGCGCTTCATGGGTGAAACCTACGATCAGGTTAAGAACGAAATTGAGCGCGTACCTTATAAAGTTGTGGCAGGTGCCAACAACACCCCCCGCATCGACATCGACGGTCGTGAATACACCCCTCAGGAAATCTCGGCAATGATTCTTCAGAAGATGAAGAAGACCGCTGAAGATTACCTCGGCACCGCCGTTACCGATGCAGTGATTACCGTCCCTGCCTACTTCAACGACTCACAGCGTCAGGCCACCAAGGAAGCCGGCGAAATTGCAGGTCTCAACGTTAAGCGTATTGTTAACGAACCTACTGCAGCCGCACTCGCTTATGGTCTTGACAAAACCAACAAGGACCAGAAGATTGCCGTATTCGACCTCGGTGGCGGTACTTTCGATATCTCCATCCTCGAACTTGGCGACGGTGTATTCGAAGTAAAATCGACCAATGGTGATACTCACCTGGGTGGTGATGACTTCGACCACGTTATCATCGACTGGCTCGCAGACGAATTCCAGAAGGAAGAAGGTATGGACCTTCGTCAGGATCCTATGGCTCTCCAGCGTCTGAAAGAAGCAGCTGAAAAGGCCAAAATCGAACTTTCTTCAACTACTTCTACCGAAATCAACCTGCCTTATATAACCGCTACTCCTACCGGACCCAAGCACTTGGTAAAGACTCTTACCCGTGCCAAGTTCGAGCAGCTGGCCGATAAGCTCATCAACGCTACCCTTAAACCCTGTGAGGAAGCGCTCAAGGATGCAGGCCTGAAGGCTAGCGATATTGATGAGGTAATCCTCGTGGGTGGCTCAACCCGTATTCCTGCTATTCAGCAGGTTGTTGAAAAGTTCTTCGGCAAGGCTCCTTCCAAGGGTGTCAACCCCGATGAAGTGGTAGCCGTTGGTGCAGCCATTCAGGGTGGTGTGCTCTCCGGTGATGTGAAGGACGTACTTCTGCTTGATGTTGTGCCTCTGTCCGTGGGTATCGAAACTCTAGGTGGCGTAATGACCAAGCTTATCGAAGCCAACACTACCATTCCTACCCGTAAGAGCGAAACCTTCTCTACCGCAGCTGACAACCAGCCCTCAGTAGAAATCAACGTTCTTCAGGGTGAACGTCCTATGGCTAAGGACGACAAGCTTCTGGGCAAATTCCACCTCGATGGTATCGCACCCGCTCCCCGTGGTATTCCTCAGATCGAAGTAACCTTCGAAATCGATGCCAACGGTATCCTCAACGTATCCGCAAAGGATAAGGCTACCGGCAAGGAACAGAGCATCCGTATCGAGGCTTCGAGCGGTCTTACCGAAGAAGAAATCAAGCGTATGAAGGACGAAGCAGCTGCAAACGCTGACTCCGATGCTAAGGAAAAGGAACGTGTAGACAAGGTTAATCAGGCCGACTCTATCATCTTCCAGACCGAAAAGCAGCTCAGCGAATTAGGAGACAAGATTCCTGCCGACAAGAAAGCAGCCATCGAATCTGCTCTGAGCAAGCTCAAAGAAGCACATAAGGATCAGAACATCGAGGCTATCGATTCCGCAATCAAGGAAATCGAATCCGCCTTCGGCGCAGCCCAGCAGGACATCCTCAATGCACAGGCTCAGGCTCAGCAGAATGCCGACGCAAGCGCAGGTGCACAGAGCAACGGTGGTGGCAACCCCGATGACCATGTGACCGACGTAGACTTCGAAGAAGTGAAGTAATAAACACAACAATCCGAAATAAAATGGAGTGCGACTGTTGGGTCGCACTCCATTTTTTGATGCCGGTGATATATGTTTTTACTCTATTCTCTGAATGGGAATATTTGGGTTGGATTAACAGGCAGTCCATTGCGTCGGATTTCGAAATGGAGGTGTGGGGCCGTTGAATTACCGGAGTTCCCGCTTGTAGCGATGATTGTTCCGGGGTATACTGTATCTCCCGGGTGCACGAGAATTTCTTTCAGGTGGGCATAACGAGTTTCAAGGCTATTGGGATGGGCAACGATTACAAAATATCCGTAACCATCCTCGTCATAGCCGGTGCGAACCACTGTGCCTCCGAGGGGTATGGGTATACCCTCCCCCAGTTTCATTGAGAGGTCTACACCCCAATGAATGCGGCCGAATTCTTCACGAAATCCAAATGGGGAGGTCAATTTATGCCTGAAAAGGTCGGTGCTGTCGTTATAAGCTTCCACCACCATGTCAAGCACTCCCTCGGTGGTGGCGTGATTGACAAAGGGAATGCTTGATAATGATTGGACGACTGAATTGCCTTCATAAGCGTCATCTACAAAATCCAAGGCTCCAAAGATTGAGGAGGATACAGAATCGCCCGATATCAAAACCTCCCTGCTCTGCGAGAAAGCGGGGAGGCTTGTTATAATTGCTATTAAGAGAATGCGAATCCTATTGTTCATCTTTTCGTGGCTGGTCTGAGGTGCCCTTGAATTGCTCCTTCAGACTCGGTGCAAAGAGCACCCAAAATCCGCATGCCACAGCGGCAAGAAAGATAAAACCAATCAGAATGAGGACTTTACGCGGGCTTGTAGCTTTAATTGGCACAGTAGCAGGAGTTATGACGGTGTACACCGGCGTTGTTTCCTGCACCTTTGCCTGTGCAACTTGAACCTGCTGAGCGGTTTGGTTATAAAGATTGAAGGCCAAAGAGGCTTCATTCTCCAGTCGTTCGCGGTTGACCTGCACTGCGTGGAGTACTACACCTTGGTTGCGGTCGAGATAGTCGGCATAGCGCTGCTGGGCTTCATAGTAGTTATTGCGCGCTTCGTCATTGATTGTTTTTGCATACTCCAAATCCTGACGGGCTTTATTGGTTCGATAGTCAGTGATATATTCCTGAAGGCGCGAGATAACCGTATCGGCCAGCAATGCTGATACAAGCGGATCCTGCATCGTAACGTTCACAGTTACCACCGTTGTCTTGGGATCCATCGAGGCGGTTATTCTTTTTCTCAGGGCCTTTACAATTAAATTTTCCGGTTTGGTCAGTTGGAAATTGTCTACCTTATGAGTAGATTCATCATCGGGGTTACTTTTAAAAAGACCAATAACTTTACCCGGCAGCATAATAATTGTAGTCCACCATGGACGCTTAAGATCATCTTCGATATAGTTTCGAATGTTGATCTGGTCGCCATTTTTGGTTTGAACTTTTACATCGAACAAACTCGTCATGAAAGGTACGGATTCAACGACCTCCGGATAAAGCATAGGCGAAACAGCATCACTACCATTACTCAAATTTGCATTTACCCCGGCAAGAGAAGCCAGTGCCCCAAGGCCTGAGGACATAGACTTGGAGCCATTTGCTTCAGGGGCGAGCTTGACAGTTGTGGAATATTCTTTTGGGATGCTAAAACCCACAATTAATCCTACCACAGCACCGATAGCGCACCATTTATAGAACTTGCGTCGCTGCTCCCAGAGTTGCCGAGCTACTTGAATCAGATCAATTTCCTCTTCCTCTTTGTGCTTATTCTCTTCCATCCTGCTTATTTCTTGAAGATGTTAGTAATGGTGGCTGCCATTGCAGCTACAGATGAGAAGCTGGTTGCGATGGTCAGAATCTTTGTCCAGTCAGTGCCATCGTTAGCAGGCTTGCTGGGCACAATGATTGAGCATCCGGGTTCGATGGGGGTATTACGTTTTGCTCGAGCCACTGTTCCGTTGAGGTAGACGATATAGGCTTTTCCCTTACGAGCTCGCTGCCCGTAACCACCGGCCTGGTCGATATAATAATCGAGCTTCTTGCCCGGGACATACACCACAGCATTGGGGAAGAGTACATCGCCAGAAATCTTGACAGTACTCTGTTGCTCGGGAACAAAGAGAACATCGCCCGGCTGAAGAACAACGTCGTATGTAGAGCCGGGATTTTTCAGAGCCAGTTCCAAGTCGATACCTACATTATAGGTTGAGGAAACATCTATCTGTTCGAGTGCAATCGAATCGGAAGCATTGCCCTTGCTGTTTGATTTCGCCAATCGGAGTACCTCCTCGCGTGCTGCAATTTCATCATCGGTCAGCTTGCGGGCCAAGTGAGCTCCTTTCACATAGGCATCATCAAGTACTCCACCTGCGCGTGCCACCACTTCTGAAAGTCGTTCATTGCGTTTCTGAAGGACATATTCACCGGCAAAGAGAACTTCGCCTTCTATTGTCACCTTCTTCTGCTCACTATAACCGGGGCTCTTTCGAACCTCCACACGGTCGAAGGGCTTGAGAACAAATCCCTTGCCATCACCCTTTGCAAGGCCGTTCTCGATTGAGACTGTATAAATCTGTGCGAGCTGATTTGTTGCGGTGGTCGAATTGGGGTTTACCACTCGTCGGGATATATCCACACGCGCTGTTGACGCTCCCTCCAAAAGGCCTCCGGCTTGGAAAATAAGGTCTTCCACGGTGGTATTGAGTGCATAAGGATATGCACCTGNGTTTGCCACATGACCACCGATATAAAGTGTGGGACGCTCTTCGAGTTCAAATACGCTCGAAACGACCAATACGTCATTAGGATTCAAAGCAACATCGGATGCCGTGCCATTCAATATGTCATCGAGATCAATCGCCATCACATTCAATCGCTTGTCAGCACCTTCGCGATAAAGGAGAACGCGGCTGGAAAATGCATCTTCAGTAAGACCATCTGCCTTTTTAACAAGGTCGCCAACGGTAGCAATATCACCATTGATAGCGTATATTCCGGGACGGAACACAGCACCTTTAACCTCAACGCGATTACTGAACCGTTCCAGAATCGTGCCAACGCTTATAAGGTCGCCATCTTCCAGCGGCCAAGAACCAAACTCCTTTCGCTCGATGTTGAACACCTCATTTTCAGTGTCGCCCTGACGCGAAAGAGTCACCAATCCACTATATGCATCACCGGTAAAGCCACCCGCGTATTTAAGTACATCACTCAATGTTTCATCGCTCTTTACTTCATAATACATCGGGCGTTTTACATTGCCCTCTATATTAACCAGCTTTTCGTACGGATGAACGATAATCGCATCCCCTTCCTGCAGGCGAATATTTCCGGACGCATTACCATTAAAGAGGTAATCGTACAAGTCCACCGTAGCCACTATCTTTCCATTACGCAACACCTGGATATCGCGGAGGGTACCAATTTCATTAATACCACCGGCACGGTAAAGCGCATGAAAAACAGTTGAGAAAGGACTGATTCGGAAAGTACCGGGCATAGCCACTTCACCAAGCAGATCAACCTGAATGGTACGAACCTGCCCTAAAGTTACCTGAATATCAGTCTGCTCATCGCCCACCCCGGCATACTTTCTCGCAAAAGCGTTGCGGATATGCTTGTTGGCATCGTTGATAGTCATGCCATTGAGGTAGACAGGTCCGACCTGCGAAATCATGATATTTCCTTCAGGGGTAATTGTCTCGCGGATATGATCCTCCGAAGCTCCCCATATGTCAATTATAACCTCATCTCCAGGGCCAAGAGTATAATCCTGCGGAGTGGCAAGATTATCCGAAGGCTCAAAAGTAAGCGACTGATTATTGAAGATATCCTGACCGAAAATCAATCTACCTGGTCCCTTAAGNTCCTCATTATCGAACCACATGAACGTTTGTTCATTGATAGTATCGTTCGGTGCGGGCTTGTTATTAGAACTATTATTTGCAGTGTCATGCTTTCGGTCGCGAACCGGTGTCACCACATCCTTGGTAGCGGCATTATTGGCTTCATTCTGCTCAGCCATGAGCTGTTTCTTGATGCGCTGGGCCTGTTCCTGAGTAACGCCCTTTGCCATAAGCTCCTTACCAATCTGCTCATTTGACTTCCCGGCAGCAGTCTGCTTCTTGATATAATCAATGACCTGACGNTCNGTCAGAGCCGAAGCAGCCAACGCCAAACACAACAGCACCGTGAGGCAAACCTTTCTTAAATTCATCAACATAGAGATAAAAATTCAAATGCACCTGCAAAAATAATAAAATGTATTTGCATAACAAAATCCAACTCAAATCATTTCGCCTGCGTATTTCATCCTCTTTCCCAACACAGTGCAGAAAATCATCTGAATATCCTTTGCCAAGGAATAATTGTGGAGGTAATAGCGATTGATGCGAACCTTATCGGGNAAAATCACTTCGTCGTTATACTTCTGAGGGTCCGGGACGGTTGCAAGNAGTTCTTCTTCATCACGGTATTTAAGTGAAGCCGGACCTGTAATTCCNGGNCGGAGTAAAAGTACTTCGCGGTCGTCACCCACAAGCTGGTCGGCATAACCGGGCACATCGGGACGTGGTCCTACAAAGCTCATATCACCAACAAGGACATTCCACAACTCAGGGAGTTCGTCCAATTTATATTTTCGCAACTTGGCACCTAAGGGCGTGATCCTACTCTCTCCTGCAACAGAAACTGTCGACCCACTGTGATTAACAGTCATTGTGCGGAACTTATACATAGTGAACGGTTTGCCGTTCAAACCCACACGAACCTGTTTGAAAATCACGGGCCCGGGCATATTAATTTTAATAAGTAAAGCCACAATCAAAAGGACGGGCCATATAATCAATAAGCCACAAAAGGCCCCCAGTCGATCGAATAAAAATTTCAACATCATAAACCCGACTTCGAGAATATTCAGTTAATGTCAATATTAGTTATCTTGACATCGACCACCTGACCTGTCATATGCGACATAAGCACCTTGGCACTGACTTCGGCCACGACTTCGGACTTGAGTAGCGTTGAATCGTCCTCCACACCGAAGTTCTTCACACGCATCGGGGTTTTGGTACGNTCCGGGTTAATGCAGTTCACATTGATTCCATAGGGTACCCATTCCTCTGCTATTGCTTGTACAAAGTTGACAGTTGCACATTTCGTGGAGGAATAGATTGTGTAGTTCATACGTCCACGGGTGTAGCTGCTTGAAGTATAATACAAAAGTGAGCCGTGGCTCTCCTTGAGATACTTGAAGGACTCTTTGGCCACGATTACCATACCTTTGTAGTTGACATCGATAGCCTCGTTGATCTGTTCATAGGTCATCACATCCAAAGGTTCTTTACACAGAATCGAAGCAGTATCAACCACTGCATCAATACATCCTTCCTTTATGTAAACTTCTTCCAAGGCCCGACGTACGTCCTCAATGTGGTCAACATTTACACTACCCATACGACGGCTGAATCCGTGAACCTTAGCACCACATGCCATACAAATATCAGCCAAATCCTTACCAATCCCGGACGAAGCTCCAAATATTACAATCACCTTTCTATTGAATGCCGCACGTTCCTTCTGTGTGAGACTATATGATCGGAAGTCAGTAGTGCGAAGCTGGAACAATTTTTCGATTAGATAGAAGTCCTCGGGGTAGGTCAATTTCATGTTTGACTCCTCTCCGGGCACTACAAATACCTCCACATGTGGCATATACTTCACCACCACTCCACAATCGTCAGTAGTGACGAAATTCGGGTCGGCCAATGCACGGTCGTAAGCCTCTCGAATAGTTGACAAGCGGAATGCTTGAGGGGTCTGGCCTCGGCGCAACTGTTGTCGGGGAGGAATACGTGAGATCGTATCTTCTGACGTTACTTCAATAATTGTATCTGCCGAGGGGATAGCAACATCGATAGCTTTGTAAGAATCTAACGCTGCCACAACATTCGATATCACAAGTGGACTGATAAGCGGACGCACGGCATCATGAAAAATAAGATTACAATCTTCTCCATCCACTGAATAAGCCCGGATTGCCGAAAGCGACGAATGATGACGCTCAGAGCCACTGTTCAATATGCGCTTTACTTTCTTATACCCGTTCTTTATGATGTAGGATGAGATTTTCTGATGATAAGCATCATTAGCCACCACGGCAATCTCGTCGATTTCCGGATGATTCTCAAATGCGGCTATTGTGTGTTCAATTACCGATTGACCGGCAATTTTCAAAAACTGCTTGGGAATTCCGGCATTAAGCCTGCTGCCGATACCCCCGGCCAAAATAACAGCTACGTTTTTCATTTCGGTGTGTATAATATGTGTGCAAAGTTAAAAAACTTTGCACACAATTACAAATGAGAATCCAAATTAATAATNGCCAAAGTCTATTTTTTCAATATGCATACCCACTCTTTTATCTTCCGGCGGGAGCTTCATATAGTCTCCGAAAGTGATGGAAAGATACTGGTCAAGGTTTTCGTGTGCAGGCAAAGAGGTATCTTCAAACCTCACATAAGTAGGTTTACCATATACTGCTCGAGGTATAAAAGCATTATGGAATCGAGTACGCCCCATCACATCAGAGGTCCAATCAGTTGGCTTATTATTGTATTTTAGATATTGGCCAATAACAAATTTGCGCACAAAAGATAATTTCATGCTTTTGGCTCCAAAGCTGAGCATACGCTTTGCAATCGAGTCGGATTTGTAGCCTTTTAAATTCATATTATAGGCAAGCCAAAGCTTACCCCAAAAATACTGTATGCGACGCTTCAGTAGAGAATTCGGTGAATAATCAATACGAAATACATCCACAAAAATACCATCGGTATTTTCATCGATATAGTATTCGCCGAATTCTTTAATATGAGTGCCTTTGAGTCGAATTTTAGAAAAATGCTCAGGCCAATCCACAAGTCCTTCCTGAAGCACATATTTATCTCTATCTAATTTTTCTTTACAAAGAGCAATAAATCTATCGTACTGCTCGGGGAGTAATACAATATCAAGATCATCATCCCAGGGAATAAAACCATGGTGGCGTTTGGCTCCCAATGCAGAACCTCCGAATAAATAATATTCAATNCCATTTTCCCTGCACAACTTGTCAATATCCTTGGCAATATTGAGAATTACACTTTGAAGATGTTGTGTCTGAGTCATTTTCTAAAGAGTTTTTGAAACACGAAAGCCCGGATGCGNTTGGGCATTGCTACTTGAATGGCAAATCGCCCGAGCACATTGTAGCAATATCGGGGTAAAGAAATCATCTTCTTACGAAGCATCAGATCCTGCAGCCCTTTCTCGCTTTTGAAATACTTCCAACCTCCACGGCGAGCATACATATCACGCCCCACCCGAACATTGACCAACACATCCGGCAGATTCGCGAATTTGTAACCGGCCTGAGCCATACGGATCCAAAGATAGTAATCTTCGTCACAATACCAATCTAAATATCCCCCTAATTTCAAGCAAGGTTTACGGCGTAGGGCTATAGTTACCTGATTGAATGGACACCGTTGCTTTAACATGGCATAAATTTTATCATTTTCACATGACACTACTCTCTTTCCCACAATATTATCTGGCCGATCTATAAACTCAGTTATTTGTCCACCAACTACAGCTACTTCAGGGTGTAAAGCAAGAAATTCCATTTGCTTTTTAAACCGAAGAGGTAATGAGATATCATCCGAATCCATTAATGCTACTATATCATTTGATGCCGACTCTATTCCGGCTTGTCTCGCAGCCGCATGTCCTCTATTAATGGGAAAACGAATAATTTTTATTACAGAAATTTCTTTTGCCAATTCTAAAAGAATTGATTCGATAGTTTCTGGAATGGGTCCGTCTACAACTATTATTATCTCAGACGGCTTAAAAACTTGCTTCGTATAAATACTGTGTACCGCTTCAGCAAAATGCCTTGGGTCATCCTTGCAATACACTGCCATTGCTACTGAAAATTCTATTTGCATATCCTAAAATTTGCCGAATATGCAGGCGGATATATCAGTGTTCTCTAGCAAAGCGTTTAAATACCCATGCCCGAACACTATTGGGGAGTAACACCTGCACTATCAAGCGCTTAAGTGTGTTAACCAAATACCCCCCCCGATTAATAATCTGATTATCAAGCATATACCGTTGAAGCATAGCTTCGCTTTTGAAATACTTCCAGCCACCACGACGAGCATACATATCACGTCCCACCCGAACATTGACCAACACATCCGGCAGATTCGCGAATTTGTAACCGGCCTGAGCCATACGAATCCAAAGATAGTAATCCTCGTTGAAATGCCAGTCCTGATAGTTGCCGACGGCCAAACCACGTGAGCGTAAGAAGCTTACGCTCACGTGGTTAAAGGGACACCGTCCCTTTAACCACATGGATATTTCCTCGTTCCCACAGGGTACAATTCGTTTTCCGACAATGTTTTCCTCGGTATCTATAAATTCAGAAATCTGTCCACCAACGACATCAAAATCAGGATGCCGCTCCATGAACCCAATTTGCTTTTCAAAACGATCAGGCACAGAAACATCATCTGAGTCCATTCGTGCGATTATCTCATATTTGGCAGCCTCGACACCAATTTTAAGTGCGTTGCCGAGTCCCTTATTCTCAGGAAGCCTGATTATATTAAATTCAACAGGAGAGCTTTTTTGATAATCATCCAACATAACAGACAACTCATCCGGAACGGGGCCATCCACTACTAACACCACCTCGTCCGGACGACGACTTTGAAGCACTGTAATACTGTCAAGAGCCCGGCGGACGAACTCGGGTTTATCATTTCGATAGACTGAGCTTACTACTGAAAATTTGCTCATTTTTTATTTTTACTATTAAATAATCCCTCCAAAAAATTCACAATAATCTCGGAATTAGACTTTTCTGCTGTTTCTTTTGGAGACAGGAACTTATTGATATATTCTTGACGTTTAACTTCATCAAGTGATTTAATATCACTCATCCTCTCTGGACGCCATTTGTCAATATCAACAATATCCAAACCCAATATTTTGGAAAACGATTTCTGATAGTCCAGAGCTGACTTAATATTTTCCCGGTATTCCTCCGAACTCAAAAGCACTATAGGTTTATTATATAGAATGGCAAAAGACGAAGCTGTCGATATATGCATAAGCACCAATGCACTCTGCCCTATTATATCTGAAGTTTTACCTTTTACAATTTTATGTTGTCCGAATTCATCGCCATTATAGTCTGACTTTGGATGGGCACAAACAACGACCTCCTTACTCAATTTTTCCTTAAGATAATCAAACAATTGTACTAGAGATTGGCGGTAGGCATCTTTGACTGAATCCAAATCTTTGCCTTTCCAATATTTTATTTCCGGATGAGAAGGAAAACATTCATCGATGAATACTATATAATCCTTCGCTTCTCTTAGTCTATCCTTTGATTCTATAAATTCCTCATAATCCGGATGATTAATTGGAGTTGTAAACCCTGAGATACAATTTGAACTTAGTGTATATTTCGGAGGATTAATTTTGTTAATTTTTTGATATATTTTATAGCCGAGAAGAGGTAGAAGGTTTTTAACCCCTATATGCTTGACTTTCCTGAGTAAAGATTCTTTTACAAGTACATTATTAGGGTAAATTTTAATCCTCACCATATCCGCCTTTCTATCACTGAGAAATTTATGAATTTTTCTACTTCTCCAGCTTGGAAAGGCTTCTAAAATAACAATAGTTGAGTTGAAATCTATTGTTGCGAGATATGAGGTAATTTCCTTTTCATTATTTAATTTAATAACATAATCTTCATTCAAGGAATATGGAGCATCAATATAGGGAAAATAAAATTGAGACAAGTCAAGATATTTGACATTGAATCCATTTTTCACCAAATCGTCAATGACGAATCCCTTCTTAATTCTTTCAATCAGAGGATCATGACTCACAATAAGTACATTTCTCATATCTGGTTAGCTTTCCTAAGGTTCGAAAAATCCACGCAATTTCCCAACAGAAAAGTGATCATCATAAAGGCAGCCGGCATAGAAAGATAAAAATATGGCTGAGAAAGACCGAATAGCAATAAATAGAGCAGTAACACTTTTAAATACACATTACTCTTGAAATAAATCAAAGTTAAGAATCCAAGCATCACAAGTAATGTAATCAACCCATAATCCGCCCAGACTTGCACTACAAAATTATGAGCCGGCGCACCCAATGGATAATGAGCAGAATAATAAATCATAGCTTCTCCATTACCAAACAATGGTTTATCCATTATGAACTCACCAAATCCCCTAAGAATCTCAAACCTATCGTCATTATCTTCCAATCCTTTGGAGCGGAGATTAAAATAAGCATATGCTGACAAAATTACAGCAACGCCGATCACCACAAATGGAAGTATCGAAATAAATTTCTTTTTATTGGTTAAATAGTAGAACAGTAGAATGCCTGCAAAAGTACACATCAGCGCACTTCGACTCGCCGATAACATAATTCCTACCAAGCACAATAAAATTATTGAAATCTTCCAAAAACTCCTTATTGGTATAAACAGCACCAAAATAATAGTGAGCCCGGCATAAAAACCATAGAAGTTGCGGTGAAATGCAAATCCGCCAAAGGTAGATAACTTTCCATATACGTCACTCACCATAGCAATTTGAAAGTCTATTGGCCCAGCCAGCATTACCAATAGGGGTAATATTGACCAGAGTACAAGCATCAAGAAAGTAATTTTTATTATTCTTGGTCCAAAAGTATAATCTCTGGCGATAACGCAAATTACAATATATTCAAGTGGAAAACATATCAGAGTAGTCAAACCGGTCGGCATCTCATTGGCAAACATTGAAATGAATACAGCCAGGAATAGTAAGATTACCATATAAAAAATACTCTTTGAGTGAATCCTGTGCTGAATAACCAAAATTGCCAAACAAACAAGTATATTAATTTTATCAAGCGTGGCCATCCACACTTTAAAATAACCGTCAACAGGAATATAAATCCAAAGTGGACTGAGCCTCCAGGCAGGGAAAAGTGCAAATAGTAAATTGATTATAGTTAGAAATACAAGAAGAATTCTAACCAGACTTTTTCGAGATGTTTTATAAGATATTACCACTTTTAAAAACCCGGCGATTATTCGGTCATTTGATCCTGAATATGAAGTGTTCTCGACGAAATTAAATACACGCCTAAAAAGGTGATGATTGAAATGGCCATCGAAGTATAGGCTGTGTACAAGATAGAGTAGCGAGTCAGCCAAATAGAAACTGCGAATTGCAACAATGCCGTGCTGAAAGTGATGTACATCAGCTGGCGTGTTTTCTTATAGAAGAAAAGATAGTTCACATAGAGTAAATAAAGGCATTGAGCAAACGCTCCAAGACAAACCGGTAGCAGCAATACAATACTATCGGTATACCGTGGTAAAAACAGTGGGATTCCCCAAGCAGAGCCTATCCATATTACAATAAATACAACTGCATAGATTCCTATCATCACTCGAGTAATTTTTTGCAAAGTCTGCTTTCTATTAGCGTAACCCTGAGCAAGATTCTTGAACATAAATACAGAGTTACTGGCATTAAATGCGGTGCCAATCATTCCGATAATTGCGGCAAAGTTAAGAGCAAAGCTATAAACTCCAACAAATGAGGCATCCCAAAAATATTTTATAATGTAACGGTCACAACCTTGTTTAAACCAAAAAGACATCATATGTGGTACCAACGGCAATCCATAAGCGAAAACTTCAAGAATCAAGGATTTGTCAAATATTGAAAAACTAATATATTTCCGTTTTACAATGAACCAAAAACTATATACCCCAAGAACCGAAGAGACTAATAGTTGCGAATAGGCTCTTCCCTCCCAATTCATTTTCAACCCAATGACGAACCATATTGTAAGTAAGAAGTTACAAACCGCCATCACTAATGTAAATACACCATACGAAATGGGCTTTTCTTCTAACTGCCATAGAAGTAAGTTTAGATTACTAACTTCTGTGGTATAGCATACAAACAGAGCTATAAATAAATATTCCAAGTCAATACCGCTGATCGTTTGTGCTTGATGCGGGAAAAGTAGAAGAACTATGCTTATGATGATTAAAACAACTGTAGTGACAAATAACGCGAAACCTATTATCTTATTCAAATCCTGACGCGACTTTCTGAAAAAAGCAATGGATACAAAACTTGTTGTACCCAAAGTTATCAGAATTCCGACAAGTGTGGCGAAGGTGTTAAACAGATTCAATAAACCATAATCATTGGTTGTGAGGTAACCGGCAAGTAAAAGTAAAAGTACAAAACTCAACCCCCTATTTACAAAGGAAAAAATGGTGTAAATGGCACCATTTCTCACATTGGGCGAGGATATGAAAGCTTTAATTCGTGAGTGCAGAGTCATGTTCATTTTTAAGCACTTCTCTTAATGCATAATAAACCTGATTCAACCAATTTTGATATGTTTAATCAAATCTTGGGCTTTGTGATACTCATCGGGAGTGCCTATGTCAATCCAAAGGCTTGTTAACGGGAAGCGTACTACCTTTTGATTGTTTGATACCAATATGTCAATTAAATCTGTAGCATTGAATACTTCGTTTTGGGGGATGTAACGGAGGGCTTCTTTTTTGATGAGGTAGATGCCGGCGTTAGCGTAGTAGTTGTAGACGGGTTTTTCGGATACTCCCTTGATGTTTCGTCCGTCCAAGTCGAATATTCCGTAGGGCACGGAGATTGTGTAGGGTATGGCGGCTGCCGACATCATTGCATCGTGCTCCTTGAAGTGGAGGTAGAAGTCTTCGAAGTCGATATCGGTCAACAGGTCGGAATTCATCACCAGAATGGTGTCGTTTCTGAAGTCGGGTATCAGTGTGAGTGCGCCGATTGTGCCGAGGAAGTTCTGCTCGGCCACACATTGTACCTCAACTCCGTCGACAGGTTGGCTGAAGTGGTCGATCAGCATGTCCTTGAGGTAGTTGACTGTGACGGATATATCGCGTACGCCGAAATGAATAAGGCGCTCGATGTTGCGGTCGATGATTGCTTTTTTACCTATTTTCAACAAGGGCTTGGGTGTGGTGAGGGTCATGGGACGCAGGCGCTCGCCTTTGCCTCCGGCCATCAGCACGGCATCTATGGGGAGTATGGATTTATTGTTTGATAAATCCACTACCTCTATTATATGGTTGTCGGAGTCCAGATATGGAACGAGTCCAATTTTGCGCTTCCTTATCTCTTTGACTTTGTGGATGTCCCGGCGGTCGTAAAGTGCTTCGAACGATTTGTGCATCGCTTCCTCGACGGGAGTGGTCAGTTGCGCTCCCGCGACTATGGCCCGGCGGATATCGCCGTCGGTCACGGTTCCAATCATCCGGCCGTCATCATCCACCACGAACAATGTCATGGAGGAGCTTCTAAGGTCGTTCAACTGTGTCAGCGCCTTGTGAAGTGTGACGGACTTATTGATAATGTGACGATTCATTTCTGCGGTTTTATTACCAGATTGGGGGATTGACCGAAAACTATGCTGTCGGAAGGGATATCGGCGTTAATTACATAAGTATTGGCTGCTAATGTTACATTGTCGCCAACGGTGCACCGCCCCAAAATCTTGCTGTTGGAGTACATCCTGAAGTTCTTGCCAATTACGGGATAGTACAATCTGCCGTCCTTTATATTCCCTCCGATGGTGCAGCCTTGGTACATAAACAGGCCATCGCTGAGTTTGGCGCGACCGATGACTGTTCCCAGCGGGTGCTCGAACGACATTACATCAGGTATCTCGACCTCGTGATAGATGTCGACGCTGTTCATTATCTTGTTGAGGTAGTAGACTTTATCGGCCAGCTGTTTGTATATGGCGATGTCCAAGTCTACATCGGGGGGAGTCGACGAAATCGTGTTGGCGAGGTAACACAGGAATGTGAGCCACTGCACGGAATGAAATGGCGAGAAGTAGCCTTGTCCCTGACGTTGGAAATATTTGTTGGGAACGTGCAGGAAGCAGTACTCGCATTTGGCCATGACTTCCGGAAAGACCGAATCCAAAATCCGGCGTTCGTGCTCCTCAAGCGGGAAGAAGTTTTCGAGCTGCTTTATGAGCAGCTTCAGGATGTCTTCTTGTGGAAGTGCGCAGATCATATCGCAGTCCAACCGCCGTCGACGGCAATTATCTGGCCGGTGATATATTTTGCTCCGCCCGACACCAAGAACAGGCATAGAGGTGCGATGTCGTCGGGATTTCCCATGCGCTTCATCGGACAACGGTGATTGTAGGCCTGAACAAATTCGTCGCGCTGATGATCCCAGATTCCGCCCGGGCACACGCAATTGACCCGCACGTTGTACTTTCCGAAGTAAGAGGCAAGATAACGGGTGAAGTTGATTATACCACCTTTGATGGCACAGTACTCAGCCGGCGAAGACCCGTTGTAGGCTTCGTAAATTGTAAAGTCGTTGCCCACGATGCCATAGATTGAACCGAAATTTACAATAGAACCGAAGCGCTGCTCTTCCATTACCTTAAGAACCTGTTGGTCAAGATAAAACACGGAATTAAGCTGAAGCTCCACGTTCTCTTTCCAATGCCGGAATGGTGTGTCCTCGAATTTATATTTACCCCAGTCCTTGGTGCGTGGATAGGCAGCGTTGATTAGTCCGTCGATTCGACCGTACTTCTCCATTACTGTCTGCACGAGACCGTCGATCGAACCGTTGTCGCTCAGGTCAAGCTTGTAGGTCAACCCTCCGTCTGGTTGTCCGGCTGTTTCAAACTGAATGTCGGCGCTAACCACCTTAGCACCGTGTTCGTACAGGTCTTTGACTATTTCCTTGCCTATCAAGCCGTTTGCGCCGGTAACTATGATTACTTTATCCTTGAGGTCTTTCATATTTTAAACATATTTTGAGAACATCATATGCTTGCTCCACATTGTTTTCGGCCTGCTTGTTTTCGGCCAACAGGTTCAGGAAGCCGGCCATCTGACGTTCGTATGTATCAATCGGTCTGATTTTGCCACGGAATACTATATTTCCTTGGCTATCAGTGATTTCGTTCATTGCGAGATCCATCCGCCAAGTATCGTCCTCGAAGACTATTTCAAGGGAGCGCTTGTAGTCGCGGCGATAATAGTTTAGAACTATCGAGGCTGTGAAGTTGGGATAGAAGAGAAGATAGTTGGCATAATCCACTGCCTCGATATTGAGTGACGAAACACTGCGGCACACGCCGAGCGAATCTGTCGGCGCCCCGAATATCCAATATACATAGTCGATTTCGTGAATCAAATCTATGTTGACCCCGCCGCCCAACTCGGGACGCGCACTGTAGCATTTGCGATAATCGGTACCGGGACGCCAATCGGGCAAATACGACCCGCAGTAAGCATTAACCTCATTGATAACACGTTTGGGATGCGTGGCAACATAATCTTTCATAAACTGCACGCAGTCCAAAAATCGCAGGTTGCAGGCCACATAGTTTACTATGCCGCTTTCTCTTACCTTATCGACCAACTCGCGGTGATTCAAGTCGCCGAACAGGGGCTTCTCAATGAACAGAGGAATGTTCAGTTTGAGCAAATCCTCAACAGTTCGGGCGTGCTCGGAGGTAGGATTCGAGATTATGGCGAAATCGAAAAAGCTATCTGGAAAATCAAGCTCGTATATATTGTGCACGTTCTCGTAAGTCGCCGAGCCTTTGCGGGAACGAAGCGCATAAATCTCAGCATCAGGAACAAGCTTCCTTATTGCAGCGATATGCTTCTTTGCTATTGAGCCGAGGCCTGCTATCAGAATATTCATAGCCCTGTCATTCAATCTTGAGCTTGCCGGTATCTATGAGATAAGCCAGATAGTCGTAGTCGGAAGGTTCGTCGAGGTCGAAACAGATGTGATCCATTACGTACACGAGCGACTTCGGCGTAACAGCTTTCGGGTTATCGCAATCCAATGCCTCACGGCGGTACACATAGATGGACGCATTCATATCATAGACCTTAGGAGCGGACTGACGCGTTTTGTATTTACCGCCCAAGACTACCCCGTAGAAACCGTCGGGTTTTTCTTCCACCATATTGAAATATGGATTTCGGGCACACGGATTTACGGAGAAAACAGTCAATGCTTCAGGCGATTGCATCAGCATCTCGATAGATTTTTCAATATCCTCGGTCGTACGGATAGGCGAAGTCACATCCAAGTCAACTACGTAGTCGTAGCGTTTCCCGTTGGCTCGCTCGGCATAAAGCATCGCATCCTTGATTGCATCGGGTTTGCCACAGGTATCGTTTGCAAGAAAATCCGGGCGCGTGTAGTCCGATTCCAGTCTCAAGCCTCTGCAAACTTCTTTAATTTGCTCAGAATCGGTGGAGAGGATGATATCGGCATCATATTTGGCGGCCAGATTTTTTGCAACATCAATGGTGTAGCCAATCAGCGGCTTATTACCTACCTGTTTGATATTCTTGCCGGGAATTCCTTTGGAACCACCGCGGGCACATATAGTTATGAGAATATTACTCGAATTTGACATCGTAAAAATGTTTGGATAAGTTTTTCGGCAATTCCGCAGTGGTCAGTACCTCAACGATTTTGCTCAGTGTACCCTCCTTTTCATAGGGGTTTGTTCCTTCCCTGGAAACGCGCTCTACGGAAGCCTTAGAGAAAGCCTCTTTCATTGTGGCGAGAATTGAATCTTTATCGGCATCACAATTGAAAACGGTGTTTCCTTGTGCACGTCCCTTCTGACGGTCGCCGATATTGAGGGTTGGCTTGCGGAACGAGGGTGCTTCAATAAGACCGCTGGATGAATTTCCCATCACACCCGAACATAAAGCCAATGCCGAATAATAGCGCTTACGTCCGAGCGAAACCACAACTTTCACCTTGTCGGGATATTTGGCAGCCCATTCCTTTATTAAGGATGCAACGAGTCGGCCATCAGAATCGGAGTTCGGCAACGTGATCAACACGGTACCTTCACTTAAGAACGACTCCAAGGCCAAGAGCACGCTGCGGGTCTGCTCGGCAGCCACGCCCGGCTCGGTTGTCACTGGGTGGAAGGTTACCAACAAGAATTTTTCGCCAAGCTTGAAATCAATGCTTTCTTCAAGCTCGGCGAGGGTCATCAATTCTTCCTCCCTGATATTCTCCACCGCCGGAGCTCCGGTGCTGAACACTCTCGAAGGCTCTTCACCCAACTGAATCACGCGGTTGCGATACTCATCGGTGGCCGTGAAATGGAAATACGACATCTTGGTGATTGCGTGCCTTATAGCATCGTCGTAAGCCCCTTCGGTAATCTCGCCTCCGTGTAAATGCGCCACCGGAATGCTCATAATCAACGCGGCCGAAGCAGCTGCAAGCATCTCATATCTGTCGCCCAAGATTACAATTATATCAGGGGTGAGCTCGGAATAAGCATCAGCGAAACCAATTGAAGCAAGACCCATCGACTTAACCGTGCCTACCGGAGTGTCACTGGACAGAAGCATTTCAACTTTCTTATCAATGACGAAGCCGTCTCCCTCAATCTCCTTGTAAGTCAAGCCGAATTCGGGAGATAAGTGCATATTGGTGGCGATTATCTGGAGCTGCACATCTTCGCGTTGCTGAAGCTCGTTCATCAGACGGCTCAAAATACCATACTCGGCACGGGTTCCGGTCACGATGCAGATTTTACGTTTAGCCTTCATATTTCAATCAGCTCGTCTTTTTCAAAATCGCGCATTGCTGGCAACCCTATCACTTCATCCCATTTCATTGGGGAGATGCCGTTGCCGGGGCGCTTTACTGTGAGATTATCACTTGTAAAAATATCACCCTTCTTAATAGAAGACGCAGCAACGATACTCTTACGTGCGATATTTATGTTCTTCTCCTCTGATGGAGAGACCGTCTTTATTCCATTCCCAAGAGCTCTTTCGATATTACGGATAGATGTAACCATCTGTGCCAGTTCCGCTGGATTCAGAGATGCTATGTGATCAGGACCGGGTAATGACTTGTCCAGAGTAAAATGTTTTTCAATCATTGATGCACCCATAGCTACTGCAGCTATAGGCACTTCGATTCCCTTAGTATGGTCGCTGTAGCCTACTTTCGTACCAAAAGCTCGACGCAAGGTATCTATGGCTCGCAAATTGACATCCAACATCGGAGTAGGATATTCAGTATTGCAGTGCAACAGCGTTATATCATCAGTGTTTAAACCGCCTTTGCAGAGAACGTTGAGGGCGTCTTCAATCTCACCCAAACGACACATCCCGGTGGACATAATCACGGGCAAGCCGGACTGCGCTATTGCTCTGAGATATGGAAGATTGGTAATTTCTCCGGAAGGAATCTTCATATAATCCATTCCGAGATTACGCAAAAATTCAATGCTTTCGAAGTCGAAAGGCGTAGAAAGGAATTTCAGATCGTGAGCACTGCAGTAGTCCTTAAGCAAGGCGAAATCCTTAAACTTTAGTTCCAACTTTTTCAGCATATCAAGTTGGCTGTCACCCGCTCCGCTATTAAGATTCTTCTGCTGATAGGCTGCCTGTTGAGCAGATTTATTCACGAGATTCTCAGCCTTGAAGGTCTGGAACTTCAGATAATCCACACCGGCATCCTGTGCAGCTAAAACCAGTTTCTTGGCCAAATCTAACGATCCGTTATGATTTACGCCGGCCTCTGCTATTATTATTACAGGCTCCATTAAACTTTCCTTGCCGGAACTCCTACATAAGTTCCTTGTTGTTCGATATCTTTTGTTACAACACACCCGGCTCCGATAACGCAACCGTCGGTAATATGTACCCCATTGCAAATCACTGCGCCACTTCCTATAAACACATCGCTACCTACATAGACTCCACCATTGAGCATAGCGCCTGTGGATACATGCACATTGTCACCTAACACAACATCATGCTCTATGTTGCAAGCGGTGTTCAAAATGCAATTTCGACCGATGCGAGCATCAGCATTCACCGAGACATTATGACAAATTACAGTTCCTTCTCCTACTTGGGCATAAGCTGAGATGTGCGCTTTAGGTGACTCGAGGATGGCCAGCTGTCCATCTCCATTTCTTATAAGCTGAGACAATACTTTGCGTCGTTGTGGGTCACCGATAAAGCCCAAGGTAATGAGAAACTCGCACCCGGAAGCATATTTAGGTATATCATCATCTGTGCCAATAACCTCATAGCTCAAGCATTTACTCCCAACGGTATCCGGTAAGTCAAGAATCCCTTTAATTTCACGGGCGGCACACTCTGCAATATCTATCACCGACTTACAATGCCCGCCTCCGCCAACTAAAATCAAAGGTTTTGTCATAGCCTCGATATTGTTGTCGTTACATTTTCTGGTCGAGATTCTTCCCCTTTTCCTCGTGTTCGAAGTTGGGAATGAATTCCTTGATACATTCAACTACCTGCGCCTTGGTAAAGTCGTGGTCGTTGAAGATTCCGTCTAACTTTTCGATGAAGTGATTCACTGCTTCAGCGTTTTCAACATCGTTGCCCATTATCACACCGAGTGATGCATAACGCTCCATATCGACTTCTTCGCCCGGCACAAAAAATTCTTCATATGCCTTCTCACCGGTTGTATCGCTCTTTTGGTAAAGCACTGGATACTCCTTGCTATCCTTATCCATTGCAGCTGCGAAATGCTTTGCCTCGGCTTCCGTGTGACACTCGTGTTTGTCATAACCGAGCTCTTTCACGAAATCATCACAGATGGACGAGAACGTTTTCATACCCTCCTCGGGAAGCTTTGGGAAAAATATCTCGCCGTTTCTTCCCAAGATACAGGCGAGCATACATATTTCGCCGCTTTCGTCCAGCGAGACGAAGTAGCGCTTTACATCGCTGGGAGCTACCAACGGCTGATTCTTCATCACGCGGTCAAAGAAACTCAAAGGCAGCGATCCATTCGAGAATGCCACGTTGGCAAACCTGGCGGTGGTTACCTTGAAGTCGCGGGTGTACGACATTATCAGTTCCTCCATCAGCTTCTTGCTTGCGCCCATTATGTTGACGGGATTGGCAGCCTTGTCGGTCGACACGCAGAAGAAATGCTTCGGAGGGTTTTGTTTCAGGAGCTCAAGTAATTTGCGGGCTTTGAAAACATTATTTCGAAGCAGAGCCTCAACGGAATATCTGTCCTTCTCACTTCTCACATGCTTGTGAGCAGAGAAGTTGGCCACGATATCGAAACCGTTGTGCTCTTTGAAAATTTTCTCAAAAATTGGATCGGCAAAATCCAGAGTATAGGTATAGTATTCCTCGGGAACACTCAGAGACTCGGTCGACCGTAAGTCACGGGTGAGTTCTGCAAGGCCATTCTCGTTCAAATCAACCACAACAAGCTTGGCCGGATTGAATTTAAGGATTGACCGGATAAACGAAGAACCGATCGAACCCGCGCCTCCAATCACCAGTACACTCTTTCCGTTTATTTCGCGTTCAAGTTCCTCCTTGTTGTTTTCAATATCCTTATGAAACAGACTCTCCTGTCTGTAAGTCACATGATCTTTTGTAAATTGCTCTATGTTAATCATCTACTGAAAGATTTTGCGTTTCAACCGGTTCGAGAAGGTCGGGATGAATGAAGGGTAGCATTATAAGGCAGATCCCTTCAAGTTTCACTATCACGTGCTTGTTTTTCTTCACACGTTGCACGAAGCCTTCGTATCCTTGGTAGGGGCCACCGGTCACACGAACACGCTCGTTTTCTCGAAAATCCGTTTTGTTGAATATTTCACATTGGGTTGTGTCTCCCGAAGTTAACAATCGCAACAACTCAATGGAGCGAGGCGATATAACCTGAATCTTGCGGTCGGTAGGATAGCGGTAAATCCAAAAAGGAATAAACGACTCGGGATTTTCCCGACTTCTACGCTCCAATTCCAACACCTTTTTACGGCTGGTTTTGACAAACAAAACTCGCGGAATAAGCGCACGCCGACGTTCTGCCCGGTCTTTAGTCCTGATTACCTCCTGTGGAAAAAACACCTCATCGCAATATTCATTCAGAACTTCTTCAGCTTTGTTAGCCTGACGCGATTTTATGGCGAACCATTCCAATGTATCAGTTGGTTGTATTTCTTCAGTTTTCATTATATAATATCAAGACTTTGCGCAACGAACATATCGCTTCGCATCCAATATCCAACCGTCCGCACACTAACGCTTCGGATTTCCGAGACGAGCCTATACAGGAGCTTTCCCGGTGGTTGATTTTAACTCTTTGCTGAGTACATTAATACCTTTTTTTAGGTTTAATACTGCACTCTGAATTTGTACAAAGTTACAAATAATTTCGGAATTATATTATCATTACTACCTTTTTTTTCTTGCTATCGCATATAAAATTTCTGGCGTTTTGGCACTTAATATTAAGCTTTACTTTCTCTTGTCTGTATTACCAAAGGCATTACTTTACTTTATAACCTATATTTGATTCGATACTTAACAAATACAAACTTTTAAACCGAACAATTTTTATTGTGCGTTGCTGACATATTCAGACTGGACTATCGGTTGCTGTACATTTCCTGGTAGTAGCGGGCGTAGTCGCCGGAGAGGATGTTGTTCATCCAGTCCTGGTGGTCGAGGTACCAGCGGACGGTTTTTTCGATGCCTTCTTCGAATTGGAGGGTGGGTTCCCAGCCGAGTTCGCTCTGGAGTTTGCGGGAGTCGATGGCGTAGCGCATGTCGTGGCCGAGACGGTCGGAGACGAAGGTGATAAGGTGGTCGCTATGTCCTTCGGGGTTGCCGAGAAGGCGGTCGACGGTTTTGATGATGACCTTGATGAGGTCGATGTTTTTCCATTCGTTGAAGCCTCCGATATTGTAGGTTTCAGCCACTTTGCCTTTGTGGAAAATCAGGTCTATTGCGCGGGCATGGTCTTCCACGAAGAGCCAGTCGCGAACGTTTTCGCCTTTGCCGTACACGGGCAGGGGTTTGCCTTGACGGATGTTGTTGATGAACAGAGGGATGAGCTTTTCGGGGAATTGATAGGGGCCGTAGTTGTTGGAGCAGTTGGTCACCAGTGTGGGCATTCCGTAGGTGTCGTGATAGGCTCGCACGAAGTGGTCGCTGGATGCTTTGGAGGCGGAATATGGAGAGTGGGGATTGTATTTGGTGGTTTCCACAAAGAATTCGGTGCCGTAGGCCATATCGTCGCTGCTGGACGCTTTGGTGGTGAAAGGTGCGGGGACTCCTTCGGGATGTGTTAGTTCGAGGGCTCCGTAGACCTCATCAGTTGAGATGTGGTAGAAGAGTTTTCCTTCGTATTTTTCGGGGAGGGATTCCCAGTATTCCTTGGCTGCCTGTAGGAGAGCCAGGGTACCCATCACATTGGTACGGGCGAAGGTAAAGGGGTCCTTGATGGAGCGATCCACATGACTTTCGGCCGCCAAATGAATTATGCCGTCGATTGCATTATCCTTAATCACAGTTCGCATCTGATCAAGGTCTGCAATGTCACCTTTTACAAATGTGTAATTGGGAGCTTGTTCTATATCTTTTAGGTTGGCTAAGTTACCGGCATAAGTGAGCTTATCCAGATTGACGATGTGATAGTCGGGATATTTGTTCACGAATAAGCGAACCACGTGTGAGCCTATGAATCCGGCGCCACCGGTTATTAATATGTTACGCTTCATCTGCTGTTAATTTTGCGACGCATTTTTTCAAGGACTCGGTCCAGTGAGGGATTCGGAGTCCGAATGTGTTCTTGATTTTTGTCTTGTCAAGTACGGAATAAGAAGGGCGAATCACTTTCGAGGGAAATTCGTCGGAGTGACAAGGCTGAATGTCGCAAGTGTCATTGCCTGACATTTGTGCTATTGCTTTGGCAAAGTCGTACCATGAACATACTCCCTCATTGGAATAGTGATAGATACCTTCATTCCCTTTCACCTTACCCTGCTCTACTATTCCAAAGATTGCATCTGCCAGATCCTGAGCATAGGTGGGTGTTCCTACTTGGTCGAACACAACCTTTAATTGTGGTTTGGTGGCCGTCAGATTCCTCATGGTTTTCACGAAGTTCTTACCGTACTCGGAGTAGAGCCATGCCGTGCGGAATATGAGTGCCTTGCAACCGATTTCGGTTACAGCTTCTTCGCCGTGCAGCTTTGTCAATCCATACACTCCGGTAGGGTTAACGGGCTCGGATTCGCTCCGTGGGGTATTTCCGGTGGAGCCACCGAAAACGTAGTCGGTTGAGATATGAATCAACGTACCGTCAGATTGCTTGATAGCACGGGCAAGGTTGCGTACTGCTTCGGCATTGAGCTTCTCGGCTAATTCGTAATTGTCTTCCGCTTTTTCCACATCGGTGAATGCGGCGCAATTTATAATAATGTTGATTTTATTATCAGCTACCATCTTCGCAACTGATTCGGCATCAGTGATATCCAACTCAGCTACATCAGTGAAGATGTAGTGATTATCGGATTTGACTGCTACGTTACGAAGGCAGTTCCCAAGTTGGCCTTTGGCGCCTGTTACGAGTATATTCATTTTTGCCTTTAAAATTCGAAAGGTGATTCGAATTCTGAAAAAAGCGGTAAGCGTGTATCTTTTTCAGAAATTATAGCATCCGAGGGTGCAACCTGCCAATCAATTCCCAGCGTAGTGTCGGCAAACGATATGCCACCTTCGGCTTCGGGGTGATAGTAGTTATCGCATTTATATTGGAATACCGCAACGGGGCTTAATACAGCAAAGCCATGGGCAAATCCACGCGGGATAAACAGCTGGCGATGATTTTCTTCGGTCAGTTCCACAGTCACATGGCGTCCAAAGGTAGGAGAGCCTTTGCGGATGTCCACTGCCACATCAAGCACCCGACCGCGTACACACCGCACCAATTTTGCCTGAGCGAACGGGGGGCGCTGGAAATGAAGACCGCGAATAACGCCATAACTCGAGCAAGATTCGTTGTCCTGTACGAAGTCTACCTGAGCTATCCGGCTGTCGAAAGCCTGTTTGTTATAACTTTCAAAGAAATAACCCCTTGCATCCTCAAACACCCGAGGCTCAATAATCACAAGTCCTTCTATTCCGGTTTCAATTACCTTCATCACAATTCAAGTTTTTTGCCTGATCGATCTACTTCATCTATGACCTTCATCAGATATTGGCCATACTGATTTTTCAACATCGGTTTTGCGATTTCAATCATCTTTTCACGAGAAATCCACCCCTGCCTGTAGGCTATACCTTCGAGACATGCAATCTTGAGGCCTTGACGCTTTTCCAGCACCTCCACATAAATAGAAGCTTCAGCCAGAGAGTCGTGGGTACCTGTGTCGAGCCACGCAAAGCCGCGTGGCAAGGTCTGTACCTTCAATTCGCCGTCATTTAGAAAAGCTTGATTCACCGTTGTGATTTCCAATTCTCCACGGGCAGAAGGTTTAATTTCTTGGGCCACTTTAACCACCTTGTTGGGGTAGAAATAGAGCCCAACAACAGCATAGTTCGATTTGGGATGCTCCGGTTTTTCTTCAATGGAAAGGCAGTTTCCTTCGGCATCGAATTCCGCTACGCCATAGCGCTCGGGGTCATTGACCCAATATCCGAAAACAGTAGCTTTGGCATCCTTCTCGGCAGATACAACTGCTGCCTTGAGAACCTGAGAAAATCCTGCACCGTGAAAAATATTATCACCGAGTACCAAACAAACCGAATCATCTCCGATAAAATCCTTACCGATGATAAATGCCTGCGCCAACCCATCGGGACTCGGCTGCTCGGCGTAGCTGAACCTAACACCGTAGTCCGAACCATCACCCAACAAGTATTCGAACGCGGGCAGATCCCGAGGCGTAGAGATGATCAGGATGTCTCGAATGCCGGTAGTCATCAATATTGAAATAGGATAGTACACCATCGGCTTGTCAAAAATTGGAAGCAACTGCTTGCTCACCCCCTTGGTTATGGGATATAAACGGGTTCCGGATCCACCGGCAAGAACTATGCCTTTCATCTTCGGGGAGAATTTGTTGATATAGGGAAAAACTTATCGAGTACCTACAAAGGTACAAATTATTTCGTAATTAATGTGAGCATCTAAACAAATTCCATATTCTTTTAATGATTCTTCATAGTAAGGCCAGACGCTTAAGCTAAGATAGGGGGAAATCGAGTAGGTCGGGAAACGAAAGT